>CAJOPQ010000121.1 GCA_905236445.1 uncultured Clostridia bacterium | reverse complement strand
GTGGTCACTAATATCTAAGGAATCGCCATTTTGTGGGAGTCTGTTTGGCACAGATATTTTAAACATGAAAAAAAAAATCCTAACATTATTCGCTCTTGTAGCATCTTTATCTTGTTTCGCTCAGTATTCAACAAATTATTATGATCTGTATGGAAAAAAAGGTACTTCTAACACCCAATCAAGTTACGGTGGAGGTACCACCACAATATACTACGATCAGTATGGAAACAGAACAGGATCAAAATATAGTAATAAATAGAAACTAAATTATGAAAAAAAGAATTATCATTATAATATATATCTGTTTCTTGGTTTTCCAAGCATCATGGGGTCAGTCTCAATTAGTATCTGATTTAACAAATGCTGTTGGCGATATAGCAGGATCATTCTTGGATAATCCCTATAATCATTCTAATACTAATATAGTCCATGACAAAACTGTAAGACTAAAAGGCATTCTGGATGAACTATATAGACAAGTTCCAAGAGAAGCCCAGCAAGATTATTATGCTATTCTAAATATGCAAAAGCTTCAAAGATGTTTAGAGCACATTACGGCAGGTATATTAGAACGAAGTCCTGCAAGTGTATCTGCAAGTGATATGGAAGAGTTCAATTCTCTTTTTTATTCTTTCGGATGGAAAAAAGAAATTATAAAGTATACAGAAGATATAGTTCTTTATGAATACAGCAAAGATGCTTTTAAAATGGTTTTAGCGGAAAATACTCGACCTAAAAAGAAGGACGGAGACTATAACTCTGTGTCATATCAATGTTATGAATGGAGTCCAAGACAAAAAAAACACTCAGCATTCATGGGACGTGTTCTGTTTGGTGGGAACTATCAATTCGTATTATGTAGAGATAATGTTGTGAAATATAGGAAAATCACAAAAGTTACTTCAAAAAGAGGATCTTCATTTTAAAAATAAGGGCTTTATGATGTATTCTCATAGATTTAGATATTTAAATATTATAGTTCTCGTTATTGTTTTTTCTTCAGCATCATTGTCGCAGTCGCTGAATGATTTAGACATGAATCCAAGTTTTAAAGGTATTACAATAGGTGAACCTATCAGTAAATATAGTGACATTTTAAAATTTAATACCGTTTATAAAGGTAAAACTTCTTATTTTGTAACTAATTCCAATTACTATACCATTTTCAAGATTAAAATGGATGATATGGTAGTTATAGAAAAGGAAGGTAAAGTCTGGGGGGTATTTATGTCAAAAAAGAATCCTGCAGGGTCTTTTAATCCTAAAGAATTGGAAGTTCTTAAATACAGTCTTAGTGACAGATATGGCTACCCAAATATCGACTTGACTGACACGTCTGGAGATCCGACTATAATTGGTGTTAGGTGGCAGACCTCAAGAATCCTGCTAGATATAGCATACTTATTTTATGGTACTTTTGAAGGTTCTAAGTTACAATACATATTATACCAAAGGGAAGATGACTATTAAACGAATAACCATATTAGTGCTACTAACAACGATATGCACATTCTGTTTGGGGAAAAAGGTTATTTTACTCACGAAAAAGAATGGTGTATATACTATTCCTTGTTCAATTAATGGAGTTAAGCGGTCACTCGTTTTTGATACAGGAGCCTCAACAGTAACAATATCAATGCAACTTGCTCAGTTATTATATTCTTCTGGAAAACTCAAAGATTCTGACATTAAAGGATATGGAAGAAGCCAAACGGCAAGCGGGCATATTGTTGATAATATGGCTGTTGTTTTAAGAGACATTGAAATAGCAGGATTGCATCTCAAAAATGTAGACGCTGTAATAATCGCAGGACAAAACGTCCCATTACTTTTGGGGTTGTCTGCAATACAAAAATTGGGAAAAGTAACATTGTCAGGGAATAAGTTGATAATAGATAGTCCTGTTTTAGCCAATTCCCAAATTAACGAAATGCGTTCGAAGATTAATTCTTTTATAGATAACGAGCAATATTCTTCTGCGTTAGCCTTATTAAAAAAGATAGAAGCGCAAGAAACTTTAGAAGAAAGAGACCTCTATAATATTACACTCTGTTACTGCTATTCAAAAGACAATAATAAAGCACTTATGTATTGTCAGCAGTGGATGGGAATGTATCAGGATACTAACTCTTCTCATGAAGCAGATGTTTGTTACTTTACAGGATTAGCATACATGGGACTCAAAAGCCACTATGAAGCAGATAAATGGTTTGCTAAAGCTATTGAATTAATTAGCCTTGATGCAATTGAACGTACAAGTAGGGAAGATGCATTTACTCTGTCGTTCTATTATAATCAAAAGGCACTGAATTATTTAGAGGCAAAAGCATATGATCATAGTGCTGAAGCCTTTGATTTTGCAGCCCAATATAGGTTACACTCTTTAAATTATTCTATCGAAGATTTATGCGCTGGTTATGTAAAAGACGCAAAACTTGGAGTGTGGCTTGAGTCTATTAGCGAGATTAAGGCAGTGTTCCTTAACGATGAGGTTGCTGCACAACGGTATGTTATATTAGCAGCATTATGCGGTAATCAAAAAGCAATAGATACATGTAAACATTTCAATCTTGATTATAGTCCAAAGAAGTAACAATAATATAAACATTTAATTTTAAAAGTTATGACAAAAGTTTATTTCGTGATTTTATTGATTGCAGGAGTTCTATTAACTTCTTGTGCGTCTTTATTTCGAGACCCGACTCCATTTGAACAGTATCCGTATGCTGCTGATGGAGATGCGTACATTGTACCTAATGGAAGGTTAGTCCACAGAAGTTTAAAATGTCCTAACATCAAGTCGATATCGGGATATAAAAGGGTGTCTTCGCATGAAGATTACAAATATGGTTATAGCACTTGTTATGATTGTTTGTTGATGCGATAAATGTCACTTGTTAAATTGATAAAAAATGAACAAATTGTATAATGTAACATGCGCAAAATGTGGCGCAAGACTATCTGTTTATGAGCAAGGTGCTATAGGAATGGCAGGATGTTATGAACGCGAAGAGGCAAACTGTCCTATTTGCAATGCAGTTGTTGCTAGTAAAAGAACTGATGGCATCTTAACAGCCGAACTTTTATCTAAATAGAATTAGGTATAGAGATATCTGATTTTCACAAGCCTTGCGATTTCCAAACATTTGTATTTGTGAAATTAATTTCTTAACTTTGCAAGCATGAAGAAGGGAATAATTAGTATCTTCGTAGTGGTAATGGCATTGTCTTTCGTTTCCTCTTGTCAGAATAAGGGGAAGACACAAGTGAAAGAGCAACTTCAGCAGGAAGAAAAACTTGATAGTGTAGAGGATGGTTCTGTTATAAGTGATGATACTTGGCAGATCAAGAATCCAGAGGTGATTTCTGCCTTGAAACGACTGACACAATGCATAGTGAACGGTGATGCTCGTCAACTGGCTTCGCTGGTTTGTTATTATCCCTTCTCACGTCCATACCCTCTGAAAGATATTGAAAACAAGAAACAGATGATTGCTTATTTTGACATCTTATTTGATGACAGTATCAAGAATATGCTTCGTCGTTCTTCGGATAAGGATTGGGACAATGGGGGATGGAGAGGATTTTGTTTTGATAATGGACAGATATGGGCTTCACCGGATTCCTTAGAGGCTGTCAATTATATGTCTGCCAAGGAAAAGGCATTATATGAGATGACTGTCAAGAAAGAGATTACCAGTCTTCATCAGTCCTTACGGAAAAAGGGGATACGTCCTTTCAATTGCTACCAAGATCAGGCAGACGGCTCAATCCTGCGTATTGATGGGGACAAAGAAATGTATCGACTTGCCCTCTATCGTAAAGGAACGAATTTGTCTGGTATCCCAGATGTTTGTGTATATGGTACGATGGAGATACGAGGCTCTATGGGCATCAAGTGCTTCACTTTTAATGACAATCATATTAAATATGAGTTTGATGATGAAAGTAAGGAACTGGTAATCTTTGTGTCTGGAGAGGAAAAGGGACGACACAATCTCAAAAAGTGTTATTGGCTAGATATTGTGGCACAAGGATAAATTCTGCTATCCCTGCTACTATGTGGGTAAAATGCCGATAAATAAAGGGCGGAGTCTGTAGCACGATTGGGATTTATCGTGCTACAATCCTGCTACAATCCTTCACCTCTTACCACTTAGACTACCACTGCAGACAGCGACTCATAACGGTTGACATGGAGTCGACTGGCCGGTTGACTGGAGTCGACTGGCCGGTTGACTGGAGTCGACTGGTCGGTTGACTCCAGTCGGCAACCGATCAGGGTGCTTCTAACAACTGCAAAGGTTGCTTCTAATCATCGATTACAACGGCACTTACAACTGCATACACAGGCACTTACAACTGCATACACAGGCACTTACAACTGCAT
>CAJOPQ010000120.1 GCA_905236445.1 uncultured Clostridia bacterium | reverse complement strand
TTTGCCATTCCGCCAAGTTCATTGATTACTGTTGTTCTAAAGTGTTCAACAATAACTTCAACTCTTTGAGCAATATTTGTTTCGTGAAGTTCAACAAATCTGACAATCTGTCTTTTTGCATCAACTGTTTTACATCTTGGATCTTCAGATATCTCTTTGTTTATTTGATAATAAGTTTTGTATTCTGTAAAGTTTTCCAAAACATCAAGAATAAATCCTTCTTCGATGGCTTGTTTCATTGAGTAAAGATGGAAAGCTTCTCTTTGTCCCTTTTTATTAACTCTACCAAACAAATTCAATGTTGTAGGTTTTGGTGTAGCAGTGAAAGCAAACATAGAAACATTTGATTGTTTGCCATTTCGTGATATTTCATCAACAATCATGTCTTCTGCATCATAAACCCCATCATCACTCACTGTAACATCACTAGAACCTAATGTTTTGGTAATTGCAGCCATGTCCTTGCCTGCGGTAGAAGAATGTGCCTCATCAATAATAACGGCAAAATGTTTTTTGTTAAGATTCTTAACTGAATCTACTATGTATGGGAATTTTTGTATTGTTGTTGCAATAATTTTAACATTACTTTCAAGTGCAGATTTTAAATCAGCTGAGGAACATTTATCATCCATAACTTTAATAACACCAGATTTGTGTTCCATTCCAATAATTGCTGCTTGCAGTTGTCTATCAACGACAACACGATCAGTACAAATAATTATATTGTCAAATATTATTTTGTTTTCATTATCATGTAGTGATGTTAATCTGTGTGCAAGCCAAGCGATTGAATTTGTTTTGCCAGAACCTGCACTGTGTTGAATAAGATAATTTTGACTTGTCTTATTTACTTGTAGGTCAGATAAAGTTTTTCTAATTACATCTAGTTGATGATATCTAGGAAATATTAAATTTTCTTTTGGTTTTATTTTTCCAGTAACTTCATCAGTTTCTTCTTTATGTTCAACAAATATAAATTCATTTATAAGACTAAGAATAGTATCTTTTGTTAAAATGTCGTCCCACATATAATGTACAGAATATTTGTCAGGGAATATAGGATTTCCTTTGCCAGCATTTACACCTTCACCATTTCCCATGTTAAAAGGTAAGAAGAATGTGCTTTCACCATTTAATTTTGTTGTCATATATACTTCTTGCAAGTCCATTGCAAAGTTAACAAGACATCCTGCCTTAAATAAGAATAATCTGTTTTTTGCATTTCTTTGTGTCCTATATTGATATATTGCATCGCCATATGATTGTCCAGCAAAATTGCATTTCAATTCAAAAGATATTATGGCAATACCATTTAAAAATATAACAACATCAATTCTTTCTTCATCACTAATCCAAACTTCTTCCATTGCAGAAAAGATATTCTTTTCATATTTTTTAATTAGTTCTGCGTTGAAACTTGTTGCAGGTTTGGTATACATCAAATCTAGGTGATAATTGGTCATTTCAACGCCATGCTTTAATACATATATTAATCCCTTTTTAGGATTGGTTATTTCAGCATTGATATAGTTTACAATGGTTTCTTCCGTTGTATCTTTGTAGATTTTTGTTAAAGCGGCCATTTCATTTGGTTGAGTGGAGTTTAAAAATTCAAATAGCATTTCTTTATCCATTGCAAAAAGACGGTCATATTTAACATTTTTTCTAATTCTATAACCATTTTGTTTTTCTAAAATATCTAATATAAACTTTTGATATTCTTTTTCTGTTAAAATGTTATTCATTTTTATTAGCTCCTTCGTTTTCAGTATTGCTAGCCATAATTTCGTCTACATATACTTTTTTTACTCGTTGCAACGATCTAATAGTGTGATAGAAATTTCCTTCTTTTGTTTTCTTATCTAAATTTAGAACCTTAATTTCATAATAGTGTAAATTGCTTAAAGAGTCAGATATTTCTAGAAATATATTATGCGGATTATTAAACTCAAAAAATACAATTATCGATTTATCAGGTAAGACAACTGTATGATTAACCAAATCAAACCATACACCATCATGATATATTCTTCTAAGCTCAAAAGCAGAGTGGTTTGAATTATCAATTCCAAATGTTACACTGCATTGATATTGTAAATCCAGTCTATCAACAAAACAACTTTTTGTTCCTGTCATTATTAATGGCTCGTCCATATATATGTCATATGTGAATACAGGTTTTGCTTTTCTCTTTTCTTCTTCCTTTCTATCTCTGTCAGATTTTTTGATTGTCCAAGCAACGCCTACAAGGGTGAGTAGACCGCCATATACAGCAGCAACAATTGGTATGACTATTTGTTGTAAACTTTCGTTTGGGATAATGTATATTAAGTAAACTGTTAAAGCAATGCCCACAATAAAATCTTGTACTAATCCGAATTTAAATGGCGAGTTTCCATTTATAAATACTTTGGATAGATTATAGAATAT
>CAJOPQ010000119.1 GCA_905236445.1 uncultured Clostridia bacterium | reverse complement strand
TTGTACTGTACCTATATCTTTAAGATACATCTTGACGGGATCATCTACCCTAACAGAACTAATAATTTGTTTTAGTTCGCTATCCTTAATCTCCTCATCTGTAGACTCCACAGTAATACCTTCGCCAGCAAGATACGCAACAACTTCATTGTAATCTTCTGATGATAAATCATGACTAATAAGTCTATTACATAATTCTTCTTGAGTAATTGAGCCATCTTTGGAATATCTTGTGGCTATATTCTGTAAATCATTTAATAAATTCTCATTCAACATTATTCTATAATCCTTTTCTCTTAGTAATTATCTCTTGCAATTGTTTTGTCAATTCCATCTTAAGTTGCATATCGCTAGTGTTATCTAGGCTTGTCCTAATTTCATTCTGTTTTACAAGCAGACCATAAGATATAAGTGTTGCAACACAATCACGATAGTATTTGTCGTTATCCTCTCTAGGATCAAATTCGAAATTGACGATATCATATACGTCAGAGTTGTTATCCACATCAAACATATCAAATATACTGCTGACCTTTGGTACATTACCCATAGATGTCTGACTCTCAATATATTCATATATCTTAATATAGTCGCCATTCTTAAGGTTGTCCTTAATATTAACATCTAGTGTGGCATATGTTTTCTTATAAAGAAGTGCAGCCATAACAAATTTGACAGCTTTGACATATGCGTTCTCTCTAAGCAGTGCAACGTTTTCTGGCGAATTGTCTGCCTTAGAGTCGCTAGCAACACCAAATGTCGCAGGCGCTTTGCCATTAATTAAGTTCTTAAGATCGTCTCTTAATACATTGATAGAGATATTTGTCATCTCTTTCAACTTCTCTAGATATACATCTTTCTCACTCTCGGTCGCAAGTGTTGCTATGACAGCAAGCGAGTCAGCAATAAATCTAGATTTCTCCTCTGGCTTGGCTAGATTGTATTTGCCCTTGTAATAATACAACAAATATTCTACCCAATATCTAGCGTTTCTAATTAGTTCTAGATAAGCATCTTTGCCATATTTTAACACAAATTCATCTGGATCTACCCCTGCTGGAAGTGATGCTACATATACGCTTAAGCCCGCATTGGTCAATATTTCCAACGACCTAAGAGTTGCCTTGATTCCTGCACTATCGCCATCAAAACACACAACAACTTTGTCAACAAATCTTTTTAGTTCTTTCGCATGATATTGTGTTAATGCAGTACCCATACAAGCCACAGCATTTCTTACACCACTACGATATAGCGAGATTACGTCCATCTGCCCTTCTACAATTATTATCTCACTCAATCCCTCTGTGTTCTTAAGTTTCTTGATTGTATTAATATTATATACGGTCTTAGACTTGTCAAAAAGAAGCGTCTGAGCAGTATTCTTGTATTTGGCAAAATCTGCTTTTTCTAATATCCTTGCGCTAAAGCCAATTACTTCGTTATAGCTATTAATAATTGGAAATACTAGCCGTTTTGCCTGCGCATCATAGTAACTTCCATTCTTAACCTCAACCACTCCAGAGCCAACCATATCTTCCTTGGAATAACCAAGTTGCGACAAATAATTAACTACTTCGTGCCAACCAAGGCTATACCCAATTCCGAAATCTGTCACTGTGGCTCGATCTAGGTTTCTAAGCTTGATATATTCTATACCGGGTTTGCTTTCTGGTAACTTGAGATTGTTATAATAATATCTTGCTGCATCTCTAAGGATATTAAGATATGTATCTTTGCGTTTCTTTAGAATTGCGATATTCTTGTCTTCATGAATCTCTGGCAAAGGAAGATGTACCTCATCTGCCAACCTTTTGCACGCCTCGACAAAATCGATTGATTCTATCTTCTTGACAAAGCCTATCACATCACCACTTACACCACAGCCAAAACATTTGTAGAACTGCTCCACTTCGTTGACTGTAAATGATGAAGTCTTCTCTATATGAAAAGGACAACAAGCCCAATATTGCTTACCTTTACGGTCAAGTTTGACATATTTATTAACTACGTCAACAATATTAAGTTTGCTTTTGAGTTCATTAATCCAAGTTATAGGCAATGACCTATTTTCCAACTTAACTTTCCTCCACCGTTATATTATCCGATAAATATATACAAATATGATTAGTAAAAACACTTTTTTATAATAATATTTTTGTAATTTATTAATATTTTGCTTAATTTATGCATATAATAATGAGCAAAAAAATAACAAGCCGTTCAGCTTGTTATATGAAATATTGGACTTAGCGCATGTGGATCTAGTACAAATATCTTAATATTTACTCCCGGCTCTATTCCAACAGATGAAAGATAATCCGAAACTGTATTGTAGCAAAGAGTTGGTGTATTATTTTCTTCGCTAAGATGTGCCAGCAGCACTTGCTTAACATTATTTACAGCAAGAAGACTCACAACTTTGGCACTAACTATATTGCTAAGGTGCCCATTATTACCTTTAATCCTTTGTTTTAAATTCATAGAATACTTAGGATTAGCAAGAAGCATTTTCTCGTCATGATTAGATTCTAGCACAACCAACCTACTATCATATAGTCTGGATATAATATCTTCCGTTACATGACCTAAATCTGTAACAAAACTAATCTTCTTAGTATTGTGATAGATGTTGAACCCACACGCATATGGCACATCATGAGGTACTTGAAAAGAATCTACGACGAAATCTCCTACACTAAAAGGGATATCGGAGAATGTAAATATTGAGTTTGGCCTTAATTTGCCAAGTTTGCTTACCAAACTATCATATGCCTTGACATGACAATAGATTGGAATACCATACTTCCTGTTAAGTGCTCCAACACTTCTAATATGGTCGCCATGCTCGTGTGTGATAAGGATCGCATTAATATTATTAGGAGAAATATTTAGGGCAGATAATTTCAGCTCTATTTCTTGCAATGCAATACCTGCATCTATTAATATTGTCGTATTGTCTGTATATACAACACTAATATTTCCCTTAGAGGAACTTGCTAACGAACAAAATCTCATAACTATGAGTTAGTGTAACAAATAATTGTCAAAAAAGCAATTATTTTGTCATTGATAATCTAGCAAAAAAAAATCATTATGGACTATATTCCCCTAATGACTTATTATTTATTCTATTCTTGTGCATCATCAGTTGTATCTTCTGTAGTTGCAAGACCGTTGGCACCAAGAGTATCTTTAACCTTGCTCTCTATCTCGGCATACAATTGTGGATCGTTAAGAAGTAATGCCTTTACATTCTCTTTGCCTTGAGCAATTCTTGATCCATTATAAGAGTACCAACTGCCACTCTTGTTAATTATATCTGCAGAAATAGCATAATCTACAATACAACCTGCCTTGTCTATTCCTTTGCCATACATGATGTCAAACTCAGCAACCTTGAAAGGAGGAGCCATCTTGTTCTTAACAATCTTAACCTTTGCCTTGTTGCCGATAATATTACTTCCGTCTTTGATAACATCGACTTTTCTAATATCCATTCTTATACTAGCATAGAACTTAAGCGCCTTACCACCAGTAGTTGTCTC
>CAJOPQ010000118.1 GCA_905236445.1 uncultured Clostridia bacterium | reverse complement strand
CTATTTGTTCAAAAATTCCATGTTTAGGACATATTATTTTCACAATATTGTTATAACCAGTATAATTGACCAATGAATAGTCATATTTATCTCCATGAATTTTTTTTGCTTTTTCAATAAATTCTTCAGTGGTTAATTTTTGTTTAATATGTGTACTTATAACGCCGCATTTTTTACAGCCACAGCCATTTAGATGATTAGTTGGAAGTTGATAAAATATGCCATGTTCGGAACAAATAATTTGTATTCTACCGTGTTCATCTTTGTTGTTTAAATCTGTTTTTGAATAGCCATATCTATCACCATGAACCTTTTTTGCTCTTTCTATAAATTCTTCGGTAGTTAATTTTTTAGCCATATAATAACAAAATGGGAAAATTATACAGTGGCTAAAATAAGGGAGGGTCCACCATATAAAATTCCCAAATTATTTTGTTTATTATTTAAAAACAGCCCCTTAGCTCTGTATTAAACATATATCTGTCAATTAGCCAACAGTCAAATCATTGAGTTGTATTGCAAAATTATCATGTTTGTTTCTTGCTTTTGTGATAACTTTTCCTATTTTTGTTATGGTTCGTTTCAATGCATTATCACAATATTTAACAAACCAATTTCTATCTTTTGTTGTTTTGATTCCAAGCGAATAAAGTGCCATCGTATAAGCAACGTTATTAATATTAATTTCCGATAACAATTTTTTAGATGTTTTATAATATTTCATTATGGTTGAATTTGCGACAATTGTTTCTTCATCCATTAATGTACCATTTACAAGGTCTTTGTACAGTTGATTTATAAAAGCATCAACTTCATTGTCAGACAAAAAATACAAAAGAAAAGCACATTTAAACTGATAAGGAGTATAATTATTTTGATTATTAAGTATTTTTAATGCATTGTTATATATATTGTTTTTTATCCCTTGTTTATAATTGTTTAATTTCCCCTTTTTAGACATTTGAAAAACGTGTTCTATTTCATGTTGCAAAATACCTTCAAAATTTCGGAATTTCGTTGTTGACAAAACGCCAATATTAATTGTTATTGATTTATTCGTGAAATCAGTGACTGCATTATAACACTTATATTCTTTATTCATTTCATTAAAAATGGATTTATTATCTGTATTATAGCAAGCAATCTTTATTAAAAATTTTGTCCCAAAAATATCCACGTTTTTAAAAATAAGGCTATCAAATGAGACATTATCACTTATTTTTCTAAATTTTATTTTTTGAAATTCTGATAAGAATGAACAATATATCTTATTAGTTAAGTTATCAACTTCGGCATTAATAGACAATTCTTCATTTATTGCTTTTTGAATTTTTTTCTTTATTTCCTCATCTAAAATGTTTTTTGTCCCATTTAAAATTTCCATATTAATCAACAAGTGACACTATGCTAACCTAAAGGGTTAGCATCTTCTTGTTTCATCCTCCAACTATCCCATTCACAGAACAATCTATGAACCTCTTTATCGAAGTCCGCAAGCTTAAATTTGGACTTGCCCAGCCCTATTTTATTTCCAAGATTGTTATAAATCCATACCATGTTTTCTGCTGCATGTACGTCCCTGTCATGTATGCATCCGCATACTGGACATACAAATGTCCTGTCCCACAGTTTAAGGTCAGTGTTCTTTGTACCACATTCTGTACATAATTTGCTTGTAGGTACAAATCTATTCAAAACAAACACCTGTTCATGCCTGATTAACTGCTCTTTAACCCTACCTAATATACTATGTTGTATCTTCCTGCCATGTTTCTTTTTCCAAGCAGCCAATTGTTCATCTTGTATTATTATTTGTTCGTTTTCACTCAATAACTTGTGAACAATCTTATTCGACATGTCATCCTTAATATTAGTCAACCTTTGGTATTCCTTATGTAGTTTAACAACCGTCTTGTATCTATTGTTTGACCCTTTCTTTTGTCTTTCTAACTTTTTCTGAAGATTTTTGATACGGTCACTTTCTTCAATAAATGCTTTAACTTTTGTCCCATCAGATAAGGTTAAGGTTGTTTCACAACCAAAATCAATACCAACCTGTTTGGATTTATATTCTTTGTTTTTCGTTTCCTTATTCACATATATTGTCAGATATATATAATAATCATCATCCCTCTTATGTAATACCGCATTGGCAATATCACAGTCAGGATATTGGTTTAATTGTTTTAAACCATTAACAATTAAAGGCTTCTTGATTCCTTGTACCTTTATTTTGTTATGTCCAACAATCTTATGTGTAATATTTAATTGTTTAAGACCCAATGATTTGTATTCACTTTTGAATCTGAGTTTTCCTACTTTCTTATTTTTCTTTTTAAGAGAATTCAGCGTTTTAAGTTGCGCTTTAACTCTATCAACCAGTGAATCTTTGACCGATGATGTTATATAATTAAGATGTACAGATATATCATTCATATCCTTGTCTTTATGTGTTATATCTGACAAGTCTTTGCCTTTAAATGAATAAAGGTCAAAATCGGCATTTTGCATTAGATTAAGGATATAGTTATAACACCATTTAGCCTCAACAAACATCATTTTCAATGTTTCTTGTTGCTGTTTATTAAGGCGTTGTTTATTAACTTTAAGTTCGATAACATGACAAGATTGATGACTTCTTTTTTCATAAGTCAATCTCATAGTATCTGCTATTTGTTTATTCTTGTCTATGCTCATTG
>CAJOPQ010000117.1 GCA_905236445.1 uncultured Clostridia bacterium | reverse complement strand
TCAAGTTTTAGTGACAAAAATTTTAAAAACGTTATAGTGTTCTTGTGGTAGTTATCTTGCAAAGAATCGAATTCGTCATTTCTTATGATGAGTTCATTTATGTATAATAAAACCACCAGATAGTCTGGTGGTATAGTGGAGATTTATCTATAATAAATTTTCATTATTTTATTATCAACTATGCATTTTCTAGACAATCGTCTTGACCATCAATAATAATATTTGGCTCGCTGTATGTGTCTATGTTGGTGCCTAAATCTTCTATCAATTGATCTTTTGTGTCAGTAACGACTTCGCCGTTCTTAAGTCTAGTAAATTTTGCAATCTCTGCATTTCTTTCTGCGACAGATTTGTTATTAATCAATGTGTCTCTGATCTGTTTCATGTTTTCGTCTCTGCTGGCTGCGACTTCTAGTTGATATTTATCTAACAAATATCTAATAAAATCATCTGATTGATTTGCTACAAGATTTTCTATCGACGCAACAGTCTTGTCTGTGCTGTATTCAGTTACTTGATGTGCCACATATTCTATAGGGTTAACTCTTACTATATATGGTCTTGCGCTTGATTTATCTTTTCTCTCTTCTACAGTTACTTTGTACCAGAAACTGTTTGGTGCAAGTTCACCATCTTTGATAGAGTTGTATTCGGCACCTGCAGTTAATGCACCTTTGAATGGAGTGTATGGGCCAGGGGATATTAGATAAATTGGTTTTTTCTCAATTTTGCCGTCTTTAGATTCTCCTATGACTGCCGTTTTGAAGAAATTCTTAGTTGTTCTGGCAAGATATATATCTGCACCACCACGCTTGGTTGCTCTCTCTTCCATTTTTCTTCCAATATATGCTGTAGTTGTCGCTGTGTTATTCCAGTTAATCGTTCTAATTCCTACATTAGCATTTTCTACAATATCATCGTCTATAGCAACATTAATTAGAGCATCGTTGCAGACTTTGTTGCTTAAACCCAGTGCTTCTTGCAAAATTCCGTATACATCAATGCCATGATTTCTTAATATTCGATGTTCTTCCGTTCCTCTAACCATTGCAACTATTTTGCCATCTTTGGCAAGGTTTTTAAATAATGAATAGAAATAAGCAATTTGATCTGAGTAAGACAACAATTCTCCATTTCTAGATTTTGGCACATATGTAAATAATCCACCATTCAGCACAAGTATAGAATTAGGACTATCTTCCATTAATTTCACATTATATTCTAGTTCATTTAGATATGGTTGCCTTTTGCCAACCTTGTCTTTGCCGATTGTGGTTCCAGCATAGCCCATATCGACATTACTTATTTCATTAAGTCCGATACTATTGGTGTGCAATGCATAATTAAACCTATTTGGTGCAGTATCTGCTACGTCAATTTGTGCTTTGTCTTGAATATACTGTCTGACATAGTCGCCACGTCTTTTTACGTCGTCTACGCTGATATAAGCATCAACTTCTTTCATGTCTTCTTTAGCCATGTTTACCTCTCAATTATAATTATTCTAAATCCATAGCTTCATCTGTTTCACTGCTTGTTGCTTCATCTGTTGCTTTTGTCGCATCGTTATTTCTGTTACTCATATATTCAGCAAAACCAGTAGGCTCTTTTTTAGGTTTTTCTTTGATGGCCTCTGATATATTTTCGCAAGTTGTTTTTTCTTTATCAGCTATGTGTTGTATAAGTTCATCTATTTCGCTTGTGATCTCAGAACAGTCAGACTTCGTAATAACATTTCTTGCTTGGCGATTACGTTTTGCTTGTATGCCTGTTGTAAAAGTGTTTAACGGTGTAATAAATGAAAATGATGGAATAATATCTGGATATTTAACTCCAGTAGGAGATATTTTACCTGCATTAGGATTACTCTGAGAACATATTTCTACCCACACTGCAGATTGTTTTGCAATATCTGGCAAAGCCATACCTGCTCCGTATGTTCCTCCACCACTGGCTGGCAGGGTAATATATACAATATCTTGATAATATTGATTACCGTCTTCGTCTAACCTAATCGTTCTATCGTTAGAAATAGTGTGTTGATGAGTATGACCAATAACAGCCATGTCAACATTACCAACATTTTTGATAAGTCTGAATATTCCATCAGAATTTCTAATGCCTGTTCCGTGATGAGTAATTATTCGAATAGGGAATTTGCCATCTTTAGCTTGTGGTTGACGAAGTAGAAGGGTAGTGCTTGCATAGAAAGGTGCGTACGCATCTCCAACTCCTGCAATTTCTGCTGCCATTTTAGTTGTAGATACACCAACAGCTTTGGTTATTCTATCTTCGTGGTTACCACTATGCACAACAATGACTTTGCCGGAATTTTCCAAGTTACTTAATACATCTGTCAATTTCTGATTGCCTTTTGCTAATTGCAAAATTTTGGAGTAAAAAGATAATTGCTTCTGCGTATTCATAACATCTTCATATGGATCAGACTTGCTTCCAATAATTGCAGTATTCATTCCATCGCCTAGGAAGAATATTACTGCATTTTCTTGGCTATCTGCGTATTTCAAATTTTCTATAAGGCCATTTATATCAAAATCCGATGATCCAATATGTGTATCACTTATAAAACATACCTGCAATTTATTAAACTTGTCAGAATAATCTTTTACAATGCTCTTGATGGTTACATTTTTGTTATTAAATGCTTCGTTACCAACAATGTCTTTATATTCTTTACTCAAGTTATTAATTTTACTCATACATCTTTGCTCCATTAACTATTCGCATTATATCACGGAAATTTCATTTGTCAAGACTTAAATTTGAAATCATAGTCCTTTGTTTGATGAGTAGTTGGATAATTATTTAGAGTAATTTTGCGACATTAATTTGCGAAATTAAAATGTTTTTTAGTATTGACAGCAAATTAAGCGGTATGGTATAATGTTTCAAATTTGTTTTTTGGGGATTAAATGAAGGCAGTATTTTTTGATTTCGATGGCACTCTAACTTATAAAAATTCAAACATATGGAAAGAAATATGGAAAAGATGTGGATATGATACTAGCAGAGATTCTTATTATTCCAAACTATATTCTAGTTTTATTTCCAAAAATATCACTCATCAGCAATGGTGCGACCTTACATGCAATGAGTTTGTTAAGGCGCATTTTACTAAGTCGGATTTAGATGATTTGGTTGATAACATTCAATTAATAGACGGTTTGTCGGAAACGCTAAGTGCATTGAAAGAAAATGGATATAGTATACATATTGTTAGTGGAAGTATCGATGCATGCATAGATAGACTACTGGGAGATAATAAGAAATATTTTGATTCAATTAACTGTAACAATATGGTATTTGACGAAAATGGTTATCTTTGTGGCATAAAAGGCACCAACTATGACTTTGAGGGTAAAGCGAAATTTATAGAAGAATTCAAACAACAAACCAACGCAAAGGCGAGCGACCTTGTGTTTGTTGGCAATGGAGACAATGATGAATGGGCACATCTTGCTGGTTGCAAAACTATTTGCATTAATCCAGAGAACACAGATTCTAACGATACTAAGAAATGGCATACCTCAATAGATGGAGTTTCCAATTTAACTGCAATCCTACCTTTGTTGGAAATCAATACACAATCGCAAGATTGCACAGATAGTCAAATGTAGCAAATAGAATAAAAGGGCTAACCAGATTGCTGGTGAGCCCTTTTTATGATTAATTATATAATTACAATGACGCTAATAGATATAAATTATATAAGACATATCAATTAATTGTTGTGTTGTCTATCCATTCTAGATATTCTTTGGATCCATGAATTATTGGAATGGCAATAATTTGAGGAACATCATATGGGTGGTTACTTTTGATAATATTCTCAATTTGTTGATACAGAGATTCTTTTGATTTCATAGTAACTATGTATTCGGTCGTATCTACTATTTCTCCTTTCCAATGATACATGCTACTAATTTCGGAAACTTGGGCACAAGAGATCAAGTGTT
>CAJOPQ010000116.1 GCA_905236445.1 uncultured Clostridia bacterium | reverse complement strand
TAATAATGGCTTCATTATTTGATAAGACAAAAAAATTCTAAAACAAATTAATATTTTAGAATTTTTATTCCATCGTTTTGTCTTTATCTTCTTGATGATCTTTTTCTTTTGTTTTAATTAATTCTTTCACAATATCACTACCTATACTACAAAATGGTATAGATGCACCGAAATAACCAGCCATAGTCATCAGATAGTTAACAGTTTGATTATTGTTTTGATCAGAAATGTCTTTATTTAAGCTGTCAATCTTATCATGTTCTTCACAATCTTTGCTCATAATGTATGATTCAACTGCTTTAGGAGTAGATAGTTTTTCTATTCTTGTAGACATCTGTCTAGCAGATATTTTTTCATTTTGGAAATCCTGATATATCGAATCATAGGCAGAATTATAGTAATTATTGTAATCTTCGCTTTGCAAATAATTAGCTATGACTTCATCTTTTTCTTGCTTTAATGTATTGATATTATATTGTATTTTTGCTAAATTATGGGCAGAAAAGCCAGTATACACGGCACATAATCCAGCAATTGCCAACTGGGATAATTGTTTTATTCTTTTACTTTCCATTTTTCATCCTCCTTGTATAAAGATAAGTCAATATTTTCTTATTATAATAATAACACACTTTTTATTTTTTGTCAATACCCCATTTTTTTGTGATTACCTAGTAATAAAATTAGGTATATGTAAGTTTAAATAAGAGTCAAATAATCAATTATAAATTATAACATCAAATTTAATGAATTTTTGTAAATTTTATGCTATAATAAAAATATTAAGGTGACTGATATGAGAAAAGGAATAAGTTTTTATTTTGGCTATTACGATGAAGAATGCCCTGAAAAGTATGCAAGGCTAATTAGTTCTACGGGATTTGATAGTGTAATAACTAATGCTGATCCAAAATATTCTGGTCAAAACGGGACAATAGAGGAGCAAATTGAACTTTTCAAAAAATATAATCTTAAACCATCGTCGTTGCACAGTCAATACAATAAAGCTGAGCTACCTGACTTTTGGAAAGATACTCCGCTAGGTGACAAACTTGAAGAAACACTAAAACAAGATATCTTAACAGCCAAAAAATATGGCTTTACATGTGTTGTTGTGCACATGCTTGGCGAGTATAACAAGATTGGCGAGGCAAGATTGCTAAGAGTTCTTGATTTGTGCAAAGAGACAAATATCCCTCTTGCTATTGAAAATATTAGCCAAAATGAAGTATTTTTTGAGATTTTTAAACACATTGACAATTCATATTTGAAATTCTGTTTTGACAGTGGGCATAACAACTGTTTTTCGCCTGAATTTGATTTTTTAGAAAATTATAAGGACAAACTTATTTGTTTGCACTTGCATGATAATATGGGAAAGGCTGACGAACATACACTCAACAGATTCGGTACAATAAATTGGGACAAAATTGCAAAAACTCTCGCTAGTATAGACAGAGACATTTCTCTCGATTATGAAATGATTATGTATTCAAAGCACGGTGTTGGAATGGAAGAGTGTGTCACTGAAACATTCCAACAAGCCTTAGAGCTTGAAGCAAAAATTCTACAATACAAAAATAAAAATTGAAGTATTTCCAATTATCAGATAGTAACCATATAACAGTTAAATTATATAAACACAGTCTAAACTGTGTTTTTTCTTAATAAATAGTATGAAAGTGAAAAAACACACATAGCAAATAGATTGCTAGCCATTAAGAACAAATGTATACAGCCAATAGAGATTGCCGATGTTAAGGCGTTTTTTGCACGATTTTGAAAAGCAAGATTATTCAAAACCAGAGTGCTGGTATAGACTTTTAGAAAAAATACATGTATATGATGATTATGCAATTATTGTTACAATGGAATAAAAAATTGTAATGTGCTAAATTTAGTCAACAAAAAAACCGAACTGAACAATTTGTTCGAATTCGGTTCATCTGGCTCCCCAGGTAGGATTCGAACCTACGACCTATCGGTTAACAGCCGAGTGCTCCACCACTGAGCTACTGAGGATTACGCATATTATTATATGAGTTAAGATAGTAATTGTCAACTATTTTTTGGAAAATTTTTATATTTTTTTATTTATTTTTTTGCAT
>CAJOPQ010000115.1 GCA_905236445.1 uncultured Clostridia bacterium | reverse complement strand
CGAGATAAAAAGCGTTATAAACCAAACAAAATTGCAATCTATGGCAAATTGTTCAATTAACGTTTCTTCTGCAGAGCCACTTGAAAAAGTTGAGAAAATAATCAAAGAGGCTTTGCCAGAGATAAGAAATAATATCCCAGCAATCACAGATGATATTATTTACAAAGGAATCAATAGTGTTACAGATGTTACAACAGAACTACTTTTTGGCGCAAAATGTTATGAAGAAGATTTGTATCAAGTTCAAAGAGATCTGCATAGACAATTAAAACTCTTGCTAGATAAAAATAATATCGATTGCTTTGCACCACCAACTTATGTTATTGATGAGGCGAAGAAAATAAAAAAATAGTTTGCCTTTAATCGTTAAGACGGAATTTTAACTCACAAAAAAAGAATCTAGTTTTCCTAGATTCTTTTTTATTTTGCAAGTTTCAAAATTGTTAACATATAGTTGAGTTATATTTTACTCTTCTTCAGTTTTCTTAGTAGTCTTTCTAGTACGCTTAACCGGTGCCTTCTCTTCTACTGCTTCTTCTTTCTTTTCTTCAACCTTAACTTCTTCAGCAACAACTGCTGTCTTACTCAAGTCTTTTTGTAATTTATCAAAAGCAGAAGATAATCTTGCAACTTTGTTACTAGCATTATTCTTATGAATTACACCTTTGCTCTTTGCAGAATCAATCTTGCTAATTGTCTCTTTCAAAAGAATTTGAGCTTGCTCTAGATCTTTGTTAGCCAACGCTTTCTTATACTTCTTGATTTGTGTTCTTAAAGAATTTCTAACTAATCTATTCTCTTCTCTTTTTCTAGCAATAGTGTTAATTCTCTTTTTTGCTGATTTAATATTTGCCACGATTTTTCTCCTTAAATTTTTATTCTTCTTAAAAATCGATGCTATTTTAACATATATATTTTTAAAAATCAAGATTATTTTGCTAATTTATCAAAAATTGTACTTATATATTTCTTTTTTTTGTTCAATATCTTTAGTAAGAGATACAAATAATGATTGAAGACGATTTATACAAATTTCTAGAAAATAACATTACAGAAGCAGATGAGTTGCAAATAAGTGGAGGTATTGATGATATTCCGCTTTCCAAATTATATAAGGTTGAGAAATTTTCAATTAGTAATAGTTATGAATCTAAGAAGTATGATAGACCTATTGGCGAATACAGATTGATAAACATATTAGACGTAAAATCAATAACTAAGACTACAAGAAAAAAATATATTCAAGTAATTACAACAATATTAAGATCATTAATGTCTATCCAAGCAGGCGATGAAATTATTGTAGTTGGATTAGGCAACAGTGAGATAGAAGCTGATAGTCTAGGAAGTTTGGTTGCAAACAAAATAATAGTAACACGACTATCTAATAATGTTGAATTGCCTAGAATTTCAAGTTTTGTGCCGTCGGTGATGGGAGTAACAGGGATTGAGACTTGTGACATAGTAGAAGGACTTGTTAAAATAATTAAACCAAAAGTAGTTATTATTGTTGATGCACTTTGTGCAACATCGGTTACAAGACTTGGCACATCTATTCAGATTACGACCGCTGGTTTAACTCCCGGTGGGGGAATAAACAATGCGAAAAAACCTTTAAATAAAGATACTCTAGGTTGTGATGTGGTAACAATCGCTGTTCCTACTATGATATATGCTAAGGACCTTTGTGAACATTGCAATAATATTTCAAATGATTTGGTAGTTACTTTTCATGATGTAAAAATTATAGTTGAATACTTAAGTGATATAATAGCCAGTGGAATTAATAACGCACTTATTGGAATTGAAAATAATTAAATTAATTATAATAATAGTATGGATACTATAAAAAATAAAAATAAATATATAATATTAATTATCCTAATAATTTCGCTAATTGTCGCTGCTATTTATTCAATGGTTGACACATCAGATAAGATTGTCTATCCCATTCTATACTCTGAAGAAATTAATCAATATTCTAGTGAATTCAATTTAGACAAAGCAATAGTATATAGTGTAGTTAATGTAGAGTCTTCCTTTAGACCAGAAGTGATATCAAAGTCAAACGCAATTGGATTGATGCAATTAAAACTTGATACAGCAAAAGATATGGCAAGATACTGCAACGATACAGCTCCAACAGAAGACGATCTCAAAATTGCTAATATCAATATCAAATATGGTTGCAGATATATAAGATATTTGCTTGATTATTATCAGCAGGATATATATTTGGCATTAGCTGCTTATAACGGTGGACTAAGCAATGTAAATTATTGGATTGAACATTATAATATATTGAATAATGTAGACAATATTCCATACAAAGAAACAAGAGAGTACATCAAAAAGGTAAATAAAAATTACACAGTATATAGCAAATATTTGAAAGATGGGAAAATATAAAATTGTACAAATTAAAAATAATAATGTTGACAAATTATACTAAATAAAATATACTAGATATATAATTTTACAAACGGAGAAAAATATATGGCATTACCTGAAAATCCAAGTATTAACTTGACAAAAGAAACAGATATAAGATTGAACAAAATCAATCTATTGAAAGAAAATAATATTAATCCTTATGCAGACAAATATGAGGTTACCCACACTTTACCACAAGCTAGAGAAGCAAAAATGGGTGAACATGTACAAATTGCTGGCAGAATGACTTTTAGAAGGACTTTTGGCAAATTTATGTTTATTCAACTTAGTGATATATTTGCCAAAATTCAAGTAAGCTTGAGTGTCAACGAAATAGATTTAGAGAAATATAAATTTTTCAAAACATATGTAGATATTGGGGATTATGTAGGAATTGAAGGTGAATTATATACCACACAGACTGGTGAAATCACTGTTAAGGCTCTAAGTTATGAACTGCTTGCCAAAGCAATGTTACCACTTCCAGAAAAATTCCATGGACTTACTGATATAGAGGCTAGATATAGACAAAGGAACTTAGACCTTATTATGAACGACGAAAGCAAGAAAGTTTTGCTTGGTAGAAGTAGATTAATATCATTCATAAGAAGTTACTTAGAGAAAAATGACTTTATTGAAGTAGAGACACCTATTTTGCAAGGAGCAGTATGTGGAGCATCGGCTAAACCATTTTTAACAAAACATAATGCACTTGATAAAATGTGTAATTTAAGAATTGCACCAGAAGTATATCTAAAGCAAGTTGTTTCAGGCGGTTTTCCAAGAGTATTTGAAGTGGCAAAATGCTTCAGAAATGAAGGAATGGACGCATCACATTTGCAAGAATTTACTCAAGTAGAATGGTATGCTAGTTATTGGAACTTCGAGGATAATATTAGATTTTTTACGCAATTTATTAAAGATTTGACTACTTATATGTTAGGAAAACCAGTAATAGTAATTAATGGCAAAGAATTTGCACTTGAGAAAGAATTTAAAAGAGTAGATTATACCAAGACGATCAATGAAGTTCTTGGATTCAATGTGCTAGATTATGACAATGCAGACGAATTGAAGAAAAAAGTAATATCTTTGAAAATGTTTGACGAAGATGAGATTCAGGCTCTAAAAACTTGTGGTGCAGTAATAGACTATATTTACAAAAGAAAGATTAGACCAGAGATTATAGAACCAACAATACTATTTAATTATCCAGCATCTCTAGTGCCACTTGCAAGGCCAAATGATGCTGACACAAGAACAATTGAAATGTTTCAATTCTTGATAAATGGAGAAGAATTATGCAAGGCATATTCTGAGTTGGTAGATCCAATTATTCAAAGGCATACACTAGAAGAACAAGCAAAGGCAAAAGCAATGGGTGATGAAGAAGCCATGGACGTTGATGAAGATTTCTTGTTAGCAATGGAACATGGTATGCCACCAATGTCTGGACTTGGAATGGGTATAGATAGATTACTAGTTATGCTATATCAACAACCAAGTATTAGAGATGTTGTATTATTCCCTATTATGAAATAAATCTATAAAAATATCATTATTACAATATAATGGTATTTTTTTTGAAATTAATTTCTTATGTTAAGATTTGCTTTGCTAAAATGAAGAAATTAGTTATAATATTAAAAGAAAATATATAAAGTAGGAATGTTATGAGCGTATTTTTTTTGGATAGCAATTGTGAATTATGGTATGATAAAGTTGAGAAATTAGGTATTGAATATATAAGTATGCCATATTCTATCGAAGGCCAACAGTATGACTACGATTTGGGCAAAAATACTAATTTTAAGGAGTTTTACGCAAAGATAAGACAAGGAATAGTTCCAATAACATCTGGGCTTAATTCGCAAAATTATATTGATACATTCACTCCATTCTTAGAGCAAGGCAATGATATAATTTATGTTACATTTTCCAACGCAATGAGTGGCACTTTTGAACAATTAAAAATAGCCATTGCGACATTAAAAGAGACATTTCCTGATCGTAAAATTACATATGTTGATACAAAAAACATTTCTATAGGTGCTGAATTGGTAGTATATGAGGCGGCGCTAAAATATAAAGAAGGTGCCTCTGTTGATGAGATAGTTGACTTCGTTAATAGTTTTCGCAATGAGTCCTGCGTATACTTCATTGTTGATGACCTTATGTATCTAAAAGCAGGTGGTAGATTATCATTAATGTCAGCCACTTTTGGAACAATTCTTGGCATCAAGCCAATAATAGGAGTGAATGAAGATGGTGTCTTAACAACTGTGCAGAAAGTAAACGGCAGAAAGAAATCAATTCTAACTCTGCTAGATTTACTAAAGCAAAATGGTCAAAATCTGGCAGATTATCCGCTGATTATTGCTCATGCAGATTGTTTGGACGATGCTGAATTTCTTAAAAATAAGATAATAGATACGTTTGGAGAAGATTTAGACCTTT
>CAJOPQ010000114.1 GCA_905236445.1 uncultured Clostridia bacterium | reverse complement strand
ATGCATAGAGGTTGCCATTTTTTCCAAGCAGTATACAGATACAAAGGGAGATTATCACGCCTACATATGGAATAAAATTAAGTACAATTATAATTATTGGCCAATATAGACCATTAAAGATACCCCAAATCCAAGACAGACTAAAAGCCCCCCAGTTCCATGCCTCAATAATAGGGGGATATTCCAGTTGCAATCGTGACTTGTTAGATGTTGATGGGCGATTGGAGAATTGTTGCAAAGTTTCATTATGGATGGTGGCCGTTCTTATATGTACAAGTGTATCTCTCTTTCTTTCATTTACTGAAACACAGTGGGCTGATTGCTTGCTTTCTAAATCCGAGAAAGGGAAACTTCGCGCAGTAACCCAAGTCAAATCTCCATTAAGCCTAACCTTAATCTTTTCATCTACCTCATCTAACAATCCTGCATCAATAAGCTGATCAAATGTATACAACTCGGGCAGGATAGATTCTTCAATTTTTACTTGATATTTGTTTGGCATATATATTTGATTTTTACAAAATTGCTACGAGTACCATTGTTCCTATAGCAATAATAACAGCCCAAATACATCCACTATTATCATCGTTACTCGTGTTAGATTGAGTAGTCCCTGAAACAGTTGTGCTATTCGTACTTGTAGACGATTCAACCTGTGTCCTATTTCCTCTCCTTTTAATTTGTCCGTATTCATCAATTGTATACCTTCCACTGTTTTTGTTGATTTTCTTTCTGGTAACAGTACCGTCATTGTTAACAACAAAACCAGAACTTGATGAATCTGCTTCGGAAATATGAAAAGGATATTCACGTGCAACCTGCCATACGGATTCCTCAAAGAGTTTTATCTTTATATTCTCATCGTAATCATCCAGCAGTCCTAATTCAAGCATTTCGTCCAAGGTATATGTTTGAGATGCCACTTCTCCATCAATCATTACTTGATATTTCTTCATAGGGTATTGTTAGATGTTGTATAAGTTCCGAATAATCCACCAGCCGAAGTATAACACTATGTATGTCTGCAATGTATAACGGTGGTATACAAAAGCATGTAATCTATCGAACACATGATGGTAGTTATACCAAGTAGCAACAATTGCTAAGAGGGCATATGGAATAGAGAATATAAAGAAATAGTTATAACTCAGAGCGTCAATAATGTTTCCATGCAACATAGAGTATAGTGCCCTTTGAAATCCACAAGCAGGACATTGGGTTCCTGTTAACATATGCCAAGGGCACTGAATAGGAAAATTCGATTGCAATGGATTGACAAGATAATACAATATGAGAATCCCTATTAATGTAACGGGAAATACATACGGCATTATCTTGTCAACACACTTCATATTACTTTCTTATGACATTGCACCTGCCATAATAATTAAGAAGTAGATACCATATCCTACGAGAGCACAAATTGCTCCATACTGAGCATATTTTTTTGCGTTGTCAGCAGCATCTTGTGCTCCTTGATAATCACCGGCTCTGTATAGTCCATCGACTTTAGCGGCATTAATAATAGAAACGATGCCTAAAGGAAGGCAACAAAACAGCGTACTAAGGATTGCCCAAAGCATGTTGTTGTCAGGCTTGTTTTGATTTCCCATTTTAACTAATCTTTTAAATGTTAATATTGAATAAAATTACTTACTTGCTATAGCTGCAATGATTATTATTCCAAAAATAATAAGCCAAGACCAGAGACACCACATTGACCATTTTTTTGAGTTCTCAGATGCTCTTATAGCTTCATTGTATTCTCCGTTTGAGTACAACGAGTCCACTTTGACAGATTCCATTAGAGCTAACAATCCGAAAGGCAAACATACAGAGATGCAAATGATGGACCATATAAGATTGGTGTCCGGTTTTGGAGGCTTATTATAGTTTCCTGGTCTGTTAATCGACCCATCGTCATTTATTGTATAATATCCAGACATACTTCCTGTATTACGATTTACGCCTAAGGCGTTTATTATATTTTTGTTCATTGGAACTTCTGATTCTGCAAATGGATAATCGCGTGCAATAACCCATTCGTTCTCTTCTATGAGTCTCACCTGAATATGTTCGTCTCTTTCATCTAAGAGTCCATTCTGTATCAACTCGTCAAAAGAGTAAGTTTCAGGCAGAACCGAATCCTCTATTTTCACATTATACCTATTCATTGAGACATTTCTTCATGTTTTGACTCTCGTTCATCTTCGTTTTTAGCATATTCAACCTCTATACTCGTTGTAACCTGAAGGGGGTAAGAAAAAATTTCAGCCATCTCACCTCCAATCTTTGGATTGTTTGT
>CAJOPQ010000113.1 GCA_905236445.1 uncultured Clostridia bacterium | reverse complement strand
ATCCAAATGGATATCAAGATCAAGGGTATTGACGAGAAGATATTAACAGAAGCATTAGAGAGGGCAAGACAGGGCAGATTGTTCATTCTTAACAAGATGTTAGAAGTATTGCCAGAGCCAAGAAAGAATCTTAGCAAATATGCTCCTAAGATCATCTCATTTACAATCAATCCAGACAAGATCAAAGATGTTATCGGAACTGGTGGCAAGACGATCAACAAAATCATTGACGAGACAGGTGTTAAGATTGACATTTCAGACGAAGGTCTTGTATCAATTGCTGGTGTTGACGAAGAAAAGAGTCAAAGGGCGAAAGAGATTATCCTTAGTATCACAGAAGAATTAGAAGTTGGCAAAACTTATACTGGCACAATCGACAGAATTATGCAATTTGGTGCGTTTGTTAATATGGGATTTGGCAAAGAAGGAATGATTCATATTTCTAAGCTTTCTAGCAAGCATGTAGACAAAGTAGAAGATGTTGTCAAAGTGGGCGACAAGGTCGAAGTGTCTGTAATAAAGATAGACAAAGGCAAAGTTGATTTAAAACTTCTTGGAATATTTACAGATTAATTAAATATATAGAAAAAGTTAGAGCAATCTAACTTTTTTTGATACTTACTAGAAATGGGCTAACAACAAAAAAAAGAGAGGTCCCTCTCTATAGTACAATAAAAAAACCGTGCGATTGGCTTCGAAATCGTAAACTTGCAACTACCAAAAGATTTGAACTCGTCTAAAGCTTCCTTATGGCACATAACCACATCCACTTAATGATGCTTCCTTCCGGACCTGACATGGTTCATGGCAGGTTATTGCATAAGACCTTAGAGTCAACATTCAAAAACAGTTAGTAAATTGTAAGCCCAGACACCCCTCAGCCAACCATTCAGTCCTGCGTATAGTTGGTTTCAGGTAACAGGGCACAACTAACTCCCCACCTAGCACGGTATAAGTATATTAACACAATTATTGTTTTTTTGCAAGTATTATTATATTAAGATATCAAATAAGTTGTAAATAATATCAATATTTGTTATACTTTTATGTATTATTTTGAGTTTTATTTAAATTAGTAGAGGTGATAGGCAGTGACTGAGGCAGAAAGAACACAGAGATTTATTAATAGTTATAACACTATTGATCAAGCATTGAGAATTCAGGGCGATATGAGTAAATCTATTAGTTATACAGAGGCTGTAAGAAAAGCATCCAGAAGCAATGCAATTGTAAGAAAATACGAAGATCAGTTGGTAGACTATGGTCGACTTAGAAATGCTATTGTGCATTCTGCTGATTCTACGCAGGCAATAGCTGTGCCTAACGAGAATGTTGTTAAAGAGTTTGAGAAGATTTGCTCATTAATCTGTAGCCCACCACTTGCTGTTGATACAATTTGTAATAAGAATTTTGCAAGTCTAGATTATAGGCTATTGCTCAAAGAAGTTATAGAATATATCTATCAGAGTGGCTATAGTAGCATTCCTATTTACAAACACAATATGCTTATAGGAGTTGCAAATGCAACTAAGATTACAAGACTTCTTGGTAAAAAATTGTATCAGAAGGTTGATATCAACGAATATATTAATACAACAACAATTGAAGATGCTTTGAAAGACTTAGTCGAAGACAACTACTATACAATTACTAACGAGAAGACAACTTTGGATAAGATAATGTCGCTATTTAGTGAGAATAGAAAGCTGTTGCTAATTATTATAACTAAGAATGGCAGTCTGCTAGAAAAACCTATCGGAATAGTTACTGCTGGCGATATAATGGAAATTAATAGGATATTAGAAAATTATAATATATAGTTTATAAGAAGGTATGTAGAAATGAGAAAAATAGATGTGGCTGAACTTAACAAGAAATATACTGACTATCTGGGTAAAGAGGTCACTGTTGCAGGTTGGGTTAAGAGTGCAAGAGATGTTAAGTCTTTTGGTTTCATAGACTTAAATGACGGAACTGGCTTCAAAGGAGTGCAAGTAGTCTGTAATGCTGACATGGACAACTATGCAAATGTTATTAAGTTGAATTCTGGATCTTCTGTTGTATGTACTGGCAATATTGTTGCCACTCCTAACAACAAGCAACCATACGAGATTCAAGCCAAAGAAGTTAAGATAATTTGCGCAACTGATGATAGTTATCCTCTGCAGAAGAAAGCAAGTTCTTTCGAATTTTTGCGAGAGCAAGCATATTTAAGACCAAGGACTAACACTTTTAATGCTGTGTTTAGAATAAGAAGTTTGGCAGCAATGGCTATTCATGAGTATTTCCAGAATAATGGATATTTGTATGTGCATACTCCTTTAATTACAACTGCCGACTGTGAAGGTTCTGACCAAATGTTCAAGATTACTACACTTAATTTCAATGATTTGCCATACACCCAAGATGGCAAAGTTGATCTTAGCAAAGATTTATTTGGTAAGCAATCTTTTATTACAGGCAGTGGACAACTTCATGGGGAAGCGTTCGCATTGGCTTTTAGTAAAATATATACGTTTGGTCCAACATTCAGGACTGAGAATTCCAATACTAAGACACATGCCAATGAGTTCTGGATGATAGAGCCTGAGATAGCATTCTGTGATCTTGAAGGATTGATGGATATAGAGGAAGAAATGCTTAAGTACATTGTTAGATATGTGCTAGATCGTGGCATGAATGAATTACAATTCCTAGATAAATTTATTCAGAATGGTCTTGTTGAGAAGTTGGAAAAAGTGGTTAACAGCAAGTTTGTAAGAATAGACCACAAAGACGTTATCGACATCTTGAAGCAAGCCAAAGTCAAGTGGGAGTTCGAGCCTGATTATGGTGAAGATATCGCAAAAGAGCATGAGAAATATATCACAGAATATTTCAATGGGCCTGTATTTATCAAGAATTGGCCAAAAGATATTAAGGCATATTACATGAAGTTAAATGAAGATGGCAAGACGGTTGCAGCCGTTGACTTGGAAGTGCCGGGTGCTGGCGAATTGATTGGTGGCAGTCAAAGAGAAGAGGATTATAATAAGATTGTTAATAGATGCAAAGAAATGAATGTAGATACATCTACAATCGATTGGTACTTGAATCTTAGAAAGTTCGGCTCTTGCGTTCATTCTGGATTTGGTATGGGCTTCGAGAGGCTTGTTATGTATCTAACAGGAATCGATAATATACGTGATGCTATTCCATTCCCAAGAACGCCAAAAAACTGTAATTATTAAGATTTGTTGCGATGGGAAATTGCTTTAAAATAGCGATAAATAATAAATTAGAAACAAAAAAATAAATTTTTTTGCAAAACTTGTTGCAATTGATATAATTATTTGATATAATCAAATGCGTTAAATTAAGTAGACTTGAAAAAAGGGGTGGATATTAATGGCAAAGGAATGTTATATTTGCGGAAAGTCTAAGGTGGCAGGAAATCAAGTAAGCCACTCTCACATTGCCACAAAGAGAAATTGGAGCGCTAATCTTCAGAAGAAAGATGTAGATATTGATGGCAAGTTGACTAAGAAGTACATCTGTACTAAGTGTCTAAAGACTTTGAAAAAGAATGAAAACAATTAATAATTTTATTATATTTTAATTTGATAACTTTTGATGTATATTATCGTTGATTACAGGAAAGCAATCTTATAGATTTTTGATGTGTGAGTTTGTCTATAAGGTTGTTTTTTTTGTCGATTTATAGTCAAAGTATAATATGAATTTGTTTGCAAAAATAACAAAAAAAATGTATACTGTAAGTTAATAGAGTAGTGATGCAAAAGGAGGGAATATGTTACAGTTTCTTAGAATATATGATGATATTAAGATTATCATCGTTATGACTATAGCTTTGCTTATTGTTCTTCTTGTGTCATTTGGTCTGCGTGGATTCTTCAAGGCTTTGACGGCTTATAAGTGTGGAGATTCTACTGCAAAACAATTAGGGAGACTGACACTTAATCCTTTTAAACACATCAATCCTCTTGGCTTTGCTTGTTGCTTGCTATTTGGTTTTGGTTGGGCAGAACCGGTTCCCATCAATCCACTTCAATTTAGAAATTATAAAAAGGGTATAGCGCTAACTTCGCTATCTACAATTATAGTACATTTTGTATTAGCATTTATTGGTGGTGGACTTGTACATTTATTCTATATATTCGAGGCTAATCTAGTAGAGGCTAATTACTATGTCGCATATTTTATATATGGACTTTGCTACTTTTTATTTATAATCAACTTAAGTCTTACTGTATTTAATCTTTTGCCTATTCCACCACTTGAGTGTTATAATATAATCAAAGCACTTAGTTCGTATGAGAATAATTTTATAAGATTTATGGATAGATATGGAACAATAATATTATTAGTTATTCTTATAGCATTTGATTGGATATTAGTGCGTTTAATTCAACTAATTGCTATTCCTATAGAATTGTTCTGGGGATTATTGTTTTAGATAGGTGAGTATGGAAAATAACGAAATTGATAACATGGAAACTTCGATAAATGTGGAAGAGGAAGTTGTTAACTTCCATTTTGCCGACCAAGTTGGCCCACTTGATTTGCTCCTTTTTCTTATCAAGAAGAATAAACTGGAGATAGAAGATGTTAAATTGGCCGATATAACAGATCAATACCTT
>CAJOPQ010000112.1 GCA_905236445.1 uncultured Clostridia bacterium | reverse complement strand
CTGATACAAAGCATTGATGTGGCCAAAGTCAAATGTAGGATAGAAATTAGGAAACATTGTGCAGAAATCTATAATTTCCTCATATGTGCCTATCTGTGCTTGTTTGCCCATAGTCTCTAGACAAATCTTAATATCCTGATTGCCAGTCTGCTGTAGCAATTCCCCTAAATGTTGCAACCTTGTCTTAGTCAACGCCACAGCCTCTTGCCTAGTCATTTTGCCACAAGATGCTGGATGCACAACCAACCTGTCCCCACCAAGCAAGCGTAGTTTTGCGATACTATCCAGCACATATTTATAACTTTTCTCAGCCATTTCTTCGGTTGGGGTTGCAAAATTAATAAAATATGGCGCATGCACAGATATTGAAATATTGTATTTGCGGAATTCCTCTCCTATTGCAGAAGCTGTATCATCATTAAGCAAAATGCCTTTACCAAAGGAATATTCATAATGCGTCAAACCAATCTCATTTAACCATTTTGCAGCCTCGACTGTCCTCTTGTGACCAGTCGAATAGAAAAGTACATCGTTGCCAGCAGGTCCAAATTTTACCATTTTTCATTTACTCCATCAAATATGTTTTTAATTTTACTTTATCTTGCAGTTTCTCTATCACGCCAAGCACGTTGTCATCTATTAGAGCAAAAGCGATATCGCCAACATTCCACCTATCTAACACCATCTGCCCATTGCGTAATTTGTCAAACTCTGTGCTATTAAGGTTAATTGTTGGAATATTCGGAAATACATCTAGAATACTTACTAGATTTTGCTCTATATTATTGCTTGTAATCAATGTGTCAAGATCTATTGAGTTGTCGATATTGAATACCCCCGACTCAACCCTTTGTAATTGTGTCATTGTGCAATATGTTTTTAGCTCCAATCCTAAATCTCTTGCTAGCGACCTGATATAAGTACCACTAGAACAAGTAATTCTGAAGGAATATTTTGTTGTAGCAGTATGTTCTAACATTTCAAATTCCTTGATCTCAACCCTCTTTGGTTTCAAATCAACACTTTGTCCCAATCTGGCTAATTTGTATGCCCTAACGCCATCTACAAGTTTTGCACTATAATCTGGTGGAACTTGGTCAATTAGACCTCGAAACTTATCAATAGCCAATTCTACATCTTTGATATTAGGAATAGAGCCACCTTGGCATACAACCTGCCCCTCTGAATCTAAAGTGTCAGTCAAATATCCAAATTCAAATTCCGCAATATATGTCTTGTATTTATCTTGAAAATAATCAAACAATCTAGTCGCTTTGCCAATAGCAATAGGCAACACGCCAGACGCCATTGGATCGAGTGTGCCCATATGGCCAATCTTGTCTATGTGAAATGTTTTTCTAATCTTAACGACTACATTACTAGATGTCATGCCAGACTGTTTGTTAATATTAAGAAATCCTATCATAAAAATTTTCTTGTCGCCCTAATTAATTTGTTAATAACACTATTGCAAGTGCCAAAAATATTACATCCGGCAGCATCTGGATGACCACCACCACCAAAAGCCATAGCAAGCTTTGAACAATCGACTTTGCCTTTTCCCCTAATAGATACAGCAAATAAATTTGGCTTAATCTCACTAATGAGAATTCCAACCTCGACTTTCTCTATATTGACACAATAATCTACAAGGCCAAAACTCTCGTTGTTGCCCACATCGCATTCTTTGAAATTAGCACTTTTCAGATACATAATTGCAAGCTTGCCGTCTAAATACAACTTTAGATTCTTCAAAGCAGTCTGCAGAAGCATTATCTGCCCCCACGATTTTCTCTTGAAAAGGAAGTAGTTCGCTTTGTTAATATCTATTTTATATTTAAAAAGTTGTCCTGCAATCTTGTGTGTATTAGCATTGGTGTTGCTGTGTTGGAAACAGCCGGTATCCGATGCAATTGCAGCATATAGCGCTGTGGCAATGTCTTTGTTAGGCGCAACATGAAGAGTCTTAAAAATGGTGTAAATGATCTCGCCAGAACTACTACTATTCACAATACAGTTAATTTGTCCAAATCCCTCATTAGTAATGTGATGATCTATGCACACTTGTACAGGGATAGAGTAGTACATCTGGCTATATTTGCCAAGACGACCAACATCTGCACAATCAACAGAAATTGCAGTATCATACTCTCTAAGCATAGGCGAATTAATCTTGCTAACGCCTTTGATAAAGTTATAATTAAGGGAAATATCATCAGCATCTACATATACATCTGCAGATTTGCCCATTTTCTCTAAATACATCTTCAAGGCACACGAAGAGCCAAGCGCATCTGCATCTGGTCTGATATGTGTAAATATTGCTACTTTGTTGCTTCTGTGAATTGCCTCAAAAACTTTATCATTAATCTTCATTAGTTATATCCTTTCTTTCGCTATTAATTTTGTCTATAACAGCGTCTATCTTTGCTCCATATTCTATGGAGTTATCTAAGTAAAATTCCAAATAAGGAACCTTTCTAATTTGTAAATTAGATGCTAAATTCTTCCTAATATATCCTGCTGAATGTTTGATCTGGTTAAGTACATCTTCTTGCTTGTCTTTGTCAAATACACTTATATATATCTTGCTTATATCTAGATCTTCTGTTGTCTTAACATCGGTCACAGCAACTATTGAATTCTCAATTAATGGATTATTCAAACCTTTGATAATTGTGCCTACAATTCTTTGAATTTCGGCATTAATTTTCAAAATTCTATTGCCCATTATTATCTCCTATTTTCTTTCAATTTCTTGCATTTCATAGCATTCTATTATATCGCCAACCTTAATATCGTTGTAATTTTTAAGTTTGATACCACATTCATATCCAGTTTTAACGGTCTTAACCTCGTTCTTACCTTGTTGCAAAGTGTCAACCTCTGTCTCAAATATAACAATATTACTACGAAGTAGTCGTACTTTTGACTTGTTGTTAACTACGCCATCTATGACATAACTTCCAGCAATTGTTCCTACGCTAGAAATCTTGAATGTCTGTCTAACCTCAGCATGACCAACAATTTTTTCTTCATATTTAACAGTTAGCATTCCATTAATTGCTGCAGTAACGTCATCTACTGCATCATAGATAACACGATACAATTTGATATCTATGCCATCTTTCTCTGCCATTTGCTTTGCCTTTGCTTCTGGCCTAACATTGAATCCAATAATAATTGCGTTGCTAGCTTGAGCCAAAAGGACATCGCTTTCATTAATTCCACCAACAGAATTGTGAATGACGCTAACTTTAACTTCTTCATTCTCAATTTTTTCTAAAGTTTGCTTTAATGCTTCTGCGCTACCTTTAACATCAGCTTTGACAATTATGTTAAGCACCTTAGATTCGTTATCAGCATTCTTTTGCAAGAAATCCTCTAATGTAATTCCAGAAGTCTGGTTACTCTTAGCAATTTGCATTCTTGCGCTACGTTCTTCAATAATATTCTTTGCCATTTTCTCATCGACAACGTGTACCATATCGCCTGCCTCTGGCACTATGTTAAATCCAAGTACAGAGACTGCCATACTAGGACCTGCTTTTGCAACATTTTTGCCATTATAATCCATCATGGCTCTTATTCTGCCACTTGCAACACCAGATACAACAAAATCCCCAATATGCAAAGTACCATTTTTGACAATAATAGTAGCAACAATTCCACGACCTTTGTCTATTTTGCTCTCTAGAATATTACCACTAGCAGATACTGTCTCATCTGCCCTCAAATCTGCCATCTCTGACACAAGCAAAACCATTTCTAGTAATTTATCTATATTTTGATTGAACTTAGCAGATATAGGTACACAAATAGTATCACCACCCCATTCTTCTGGCAAAATATCATATTCGGTCAACTGTTGTTTTACTCTCTCGACATTACTCTCTGGCTTATCACACTTATTAATTGCAACTATCATTGGCACCCCAGCTGCTTTAATGTGATTGATAGCTTCTACTGTCTGTGGCATAATGCCATCATCTGCAGCAACAACCAATATTGCCACATCTGTAATTTGTGCACCTCTAGCACGCATTGATGTAAACGCCTCGTGACCAGGAGTGTCAATAAATGTAATCTTGTGTCCGTTAACTTCGATGGAATATGCACCTATATGTTGTGTTATTCCACCAGCTTCACTCGCTATAATATTAGTTTTTCTAATTGTATCTAGAAGCATAGTCTTACCATGGTCAACGTGTCCCATTACTGTAACAATTGGAGGTCTGTTCGTTGCAGTTGTATTCTGACTATTAAACATTTCTTGTAATTGTGCTTCGTAGTTTTTCTCAATCTTTTGTTCCAACTTAACACCAAACTCATTTGCGACCAATTCTGCCGTCTCGAAGTCTACAACGGAATTAATATTTGGCATCATTCCTAACATCATGAACTTCTTAATAAGTTCTGCTGCTGGCTTACCAATTTTCTCAGACAATAATTTGACAGTTAAATTCTCAGTAGTAATGACAGCTTTGTCAATCGTTGTTTTCTCAGGAGCACTTGCCTCCTTAGGCTTTTGTTTCTTTTGCTTAAACCTTCCTACAACTCTATCGTCATCGACATCATAATTATTATCTATATCAACATAGCCCATTTTGATCTTTGCTTTCTTTGACAACTCTTTTTTATCGGTATCAATTTGTTTTGTCTTATTCTTGTTGCCAAAGTTTCTCTCTGGTCTAGCAACTATTATAGTGTCTGATGCATCAGACTTTGGCAAAAGACCAGACGCCCTTTGTCTGTCATTACCAAAAGGTTTCTCTGCAGAATTGTTGAATTTAACAAAAGATTTGGAATTGTCAGCCTTGTTGTAAGGTTTCGACTCGGACCTTTTGAAATCTTGTCTGCCTTGATAACCATTAGAATATTGTTGTCTTGCAGGTCTGTCGCCATCTTTCTTTCTATTATCAAAATTAGTTGTCTTATCTTGAGATGGTTGAACTTCATTATTATGAGCATCAGATGTAACATTCTCTTTAGTCACATTCGCCGTTGCGATCTCTGCATCTTTTTCTTTTACAAGCTTACAAAAAGACTCTAATGCCTTTTTGGATCGTGCAATAGCAATAGCAAAACTCTGAATATCTCCACCTTTGGCAAGATAATTCTGCAATGTCTTTAAATTGTCAAATTGAATTTGTTTGTTGTTAGCATTTTGTTGTATATTCTGATTATTCAATTTCTTACCTCACTAATTACGTTTAATTCTCTTATGGCATTTGCCAAACCAACAGACGTCAAACCAATTGCTTTACAGTTGTTGGAATTTAGAAGCATATCTAATGTCGTGTCAACTACTCTATATAATTTGATATTTGACTTCAATGCTATGTTTTTAAGTTTGTTTAGGCTGTTTGTTGCAAGAGTGTCATCTATTAATACCATGCATATTCTAGCAGCATTGGACTCTATATTGTCCACTCCATAGACTATATTTCTACTCTTAATAGCAAAGCCCAAGTAAGTAGCCAGTTTATCATTCATTAACTTCCACCCTCGCTAAATCATCGTAGAGACTAGCTGGAAGATTGTTCTTAAACGCCTTATTAAAGGCCTTTGTTTTGATACATTTTGCTAAGCACTCATGTGTTTTGCATACATAAGCGCCCCTTCCATTTACCTTTTTGCCGTCAATAGAATAATCTAGGTTGTCATTGGTAATAACTACTCTTACTAATTGCTCCTTCGGCTTCATCTGTCTACAAACAACACACATTCTTAGAACATCTTTCTTCACTTGATTCAATCGTCCTTTTAATCTAAATCTTCGAAAGCATCGCCCTCAAACAAATCCTCGCTTACAGCGTTATCCTCTACAGCATCATTATCGTCATCAAAATTCAATGAAGGAACGGCTGATTTCGCTTTTACATCAATTTTCCAACCTGTAAGTCTTGCCGCAAGCCTTACATTTTGACCACTTTTGCCTATTGCCAAAGATAGTTTATCATCTGGAACAATAACCAAAGATGTCTTATCGTTATAATTTAATTCTATATGTAGAATTGTTGCTGGACTAAGTGCTCCAGCGATGAATTCGGCAGGATTCTCGGAATATGGAACAATATCCACCTTCTCGCCTCTCAACTCGTCTATTATTGCTGCAACTCTCATACCTTTGTTACCAACACAAGCTCCTACAGGATCAACTGATGGATTAGGGCTTGATACAGCAATCTTTGTACGATATCCCGCTTCTCTAACAATATTGTGAACAACGACTTCGCCATTGGAGATCTCTGGAACTTCCAACTCAAATAATTTTTTTACAAAGCCAACATTAGATCTAGATAATTGTACATATGGCATATTAAAAGACTCTTTAACCGTTCTTACATACACTTTAATTCTTGAATTAACGCTAATCTTCTCATTAGGGATTCTATCCTTTGGACCAAGGACTCCTTCACACTCTGTGATACCAAGATCACAATATACATTATCTCCCTCAATTCTTCTTACAACAACTGTTATCAACTCATCTTGCTTTGTGTTGATCTCACCCATTATCTTAACACGTTCAGCTTCTCTAAGTCTCTGCATAACTACTTGTTTTGCTGTCTGCGCAGCGATTCTTCCAAAGTTCTTAGGCGTAACCTCAGTCTTGTCAATCTCATCGCCAATTTTTGCTGACTTCTTGATTAATTTTGCATCTTTTAGACTCATTTCTTTGTCTGGATCGGTAACTTCCTCTACAACTGTTTTGTAAGAATAAACTTTGATGCTATTAGAATCTGGATTTAGTTTTACCATAGCATTCTTTCCTTCTCCAAAGTTCTTCTTATACGCACTAGTAAGTGCCGATTCTAATGACTCTATAAAATATTCCTTATTAATTCCCTTTTGTGCTTCTAATTCTTCTAATGCTAGAAAGAAATCCTTATTAACCATCTTTTT
>CAJOPQ010000111.1 GCA_905236445.1 uncultured Clostridia bacterium | reverse complement strand
GTACCAAATCCATTTCTAGTATACTTGTGTTGTCAAATTCAGAGCTTATTAGAATATTGCAAAATGTAGCCATTTCATAATCATACAACTCGAATGAATTAGCAACATCAAATACAGAATAACTTTCGTAGACACTGGCAGATATCTCTCCTTGCACAAATATTGGCATATCTGCACCATTTACGCCTAATTTTTCTTTCAAAGTCTCTTCATCTGCCACAACTATTCTATTATCAGTCAAGACCGTTGAAACATCATACGGCTCTTGCAATTCTTTAAAAATAGAAGAATACTCATTGTACACATTTACCACATCTTTGCCATATACATATACACTAAAAACAAATATACCAATCAAAAATATTGGCATAAATATTTTTGCAAATGTATCGCTATTCCATTTTTTCTTTACTTTTTGTTTTTCCTGTTTTTCTTTCTTTCTAAACATTGCAATTATATTATACAAGAAATATTGCCAAACCTAAAAAGATTTATTAACATTTAACAAAACAATGTGCAAAAACAAATTACACATACGCTTGCCAGTTATAAAGTCCTCTATATAATTAAGAGTGCAAAACGAAGAAAGAAGAGTGAAAAGTACCAAACAAAAAAATCCGTCCCAGAAAACTGGTTCGGATTTGTTTTGTTTGGTGCACCAAATTTAGTCTAAGTCGAATACTAATCCTTATCGCATAACATTAATATACCAGCAATGATGTTTACGAATAATAATGTACATACTTTAAAACCAACGCTAATAGGTTCTCCGGATTCTATTTTTCTACAATAACTTAAAGTCATTGGGAGAGTCCAAGCAAGAGTTATAAACCAGAATCCAAGCATTACACATCCAATAATCATGAAAATTTTTGCTGCTGTTTTTAATCCGGAAATTGAACTTTCCAAGTTTTTTTGTTGAATTTTAACACCTCTGTTTTGAGTATAACACCCGCATTTTGGACAGATTACAGCCTCTTCCATAATTTCTGAACCGCATTTACTACAAAACATAAAATTCCTCCTCCTTATTTTATAATTATTATAATTATATACGAGAATTACTCGTATGTCAATTAATTAACGAATTTTTTTCATATAATAAACATATGAGTATTGGGGATATAATCAAATCATTAAGAATAGAAAGAGGAATGACGCAAACACAATTAGCATCTTTGCTTTTTATAAGCCAAGACACCATATCTCTTTGGGAAAGAAATAAGAGTTTGCCAGATGTAAAATCTCTTATAAAGTTATCAAAGATTTTTCAAGTGTCTACTGATTACATTTTGGGGCTTGAAATATAGTATTAAAAAGATAGACAAATTTGTTAATTTTTCTATCTTTTTTATTAAATAAAAAAGGCTAAATCGGTTTCGATTTAGTCTTATACTGGTGCACCATAAGGGAGTCGAACCCCTAACCTTTGGTTCCGTAGACCAACGCTCTATCCAATTGCGCTAATGGTGCATATTTTTAACACGATTAGTATACATCAACATTTACTAATTGTCAATAAATAATATTACTGAATTTGATAATTGAGTGTAAACAAGTGGTACATAATATTGAAGTACCACTTGTAAATTACACAACTATATATTCATAAGCAGTTAGCATAAATACAATAGGAATTATAAACAACACAATCAGATATGTAAATAATCTTCTATTTGCATTAATTTTATTACAATACATTCGCCACAATTTTTTAAAATAATGCATTTACGCCTAAATGACTTGGTGCTAATATTTTGTCGAATTTTGCTAAATTGGGTATTGATATTGATTGCGTAATGTGTTAGAATATATTTATACAAATTTATTATTTTGGGGAAAATATGAAAATTTTTAAATTAGATTTACCAATTGAGAATGAGGAAGATGCAAGATTGTATAGCGATGCCGCACTTAATTACGCTTTTGTTGAACAACTAGCACCACTATGTAGAATGTTTGAGTTTGCAGAGGATCTTGACCATGTTGTAGAAATGTGTGACAGACACTCGTTACAAGACTATCTCTATGATATGACATTATCAATTGACGAAGCTAGAACAAGAGCAGAATATATATTCGGAGGATATAGAACAGAAGATTCTACTGAATATGACGAAGAGCAATCTGTAGAATATATTGACTATAGTGATATGGAGCCTTGTTGTATAGAGACGCCATACATTACAGTTACACAGGCAGATTTGGGAAGAGAATTCACTGAAAGGATTTATCCATTCATTCCAACAAATGATCCAGACAAATATATGATAAATCCAGTAATTCTAGACGATATTATGACAGCTGCCGACCTTAGAAAATTCTTTAGCGACATTGTATTTGGTTATCAATTAGAAGAAGAATATTGGGACAATCCGGGTTGCCAAGAAGTTTCTTTGGAAGAATTACTTAGTCCCAATCCAGAAGACGATGCTTGGGAATCTATGAAAGGTCAAGACATTGACGACGACTATGAAATGTAAAAACTTCAATTTTTGAAGTTTTTTTTGTTATAGAACCGCTTTTTTCTAATAATATTGCAACCAAATTCTAGCATTTTTTACCAACTTTATAAGCAAAAAAAAGACGAGACAAATTATAAATACATCTTCTCGTCCTTTTTTATATAACATATTAATTTGATTGGAAGGTAATTCTACTATTTACAACAATCCTTTCTCCACTTAATATTACAAAATCTGCACCTACAGCATTATCATATCGTCTAACTGCC
>CAJOPQ010000110.1 GCA_905236445.1 uncultured Clostridia bacterium | reverse complement strand
CTGTCTTCAATTTTTGATATAGAAGTGAAGAAGTTAATTTTGTCGGGTTGTGCAGGGTTAAGGCCAAAACATAATATCGCTTATTATTTAAAAGTATTTGCTTATAAATTAAAAAAGAAACTGAAAATAAATAGTAGCTCGGGTGGTAGTAGCGATTATAAGAATATAAAGTCTAAAGATTTAAAACAAGTGTTTGTCAAAGTTGTCAATCAACATTTAGATTATCTGCTTAAATATATCAAAACATCTACATTCTTAGTGTGGGGAGGTAAAGACGATCAAACTCCTATGTATATGTGTGTAACTATGCACAATTCAATAGCAAATAGTAGCATATATGTTATAAATAATGCTGCACATTTTTGCATGTTTACTCATATCTATCTATGTAAAAATCGTATAGTCGAGTTTCTTTGTGTATGAACATAGTTTTTGTAATCATTAATTCAATAACAATATTTTTATTATTTTACTACGTATTTACATATTTTTTACAGCTAAACAGATATGAGGTGCTAACAACTATTTCAGTCTGTGGAACAAGGTTGTTATCTATTACGTTAATATTCGTTGCAATTGATATCTTGGAAGTGTTAATCAAACTTATAATCTTAACAAAAGTTATGAATATTATTCTGTCATTGCTGATATTGTGCTTTAGATTTGTTTGCTTAGTTGTTGTTTTCAAAATTATTTTGAAAAAAAATAAATTAAAATTTACTCATAGGGTGGTAAGACATGCGTCTCTATGTGTGATTGCATATAGCACACTTATTGTTTTAACGTTAAACCTACCAATTGTACTAAATTTATTTATTTTAAAATTTTATATTGCTTATATAATAGCGAATAGTATAAGCATATTTATTGAATATTTAATCATAAAAAAGTATATTTATGCAACAAAACAAAAGCTAAAAAAGTATCCAAATATTATTAAAATTGGAATAACAGGAAGCTACGGTAAAACAAGTACTAAGTTCATATTAACCAAACTACTTCAAACAAAATACATCGTTAAGTGTACACCTAATAGTTATAACACTCTTATGGGGGTTAGTAAGTTTATACTAGAAACAAACTTAAATGGTGTGCAGATTTTAATTATTGAAATGGGTGCTGTAAGATTAAAAGATATAACAAAACTATGTAATCTAGTTGATCCTAGTATAGGGATTCTAACAAGCATTGGAAAACAACATTTAGATACTTTTCATAGTTGTGCTAATATTGTAAAAGGCAAAGCTGAATTATCGAATTATATATTACAACACAATGGTTTAATGGTATTTAATTGCACTAATGCTGATTGTGAGAAAATATATTTAGAATTAGAAAAAAGTAAAAATAGTAACAAAATTATAGGTGTATATGACAATAGCTATAATACTGATGACAAAAACTATGCTAAAATTAATTATTTATATAAAATACATAATATTTCACAAAATGGTACATTGTTTAGCATAAATGAATTAAATACTAAAATGGTAGCATATTTATCCACAATTTTGTTAGGTGAATCAAATGTTGTGAATATTGCAATGTCGGTTGCTGTTGCTCGTAATCTGGGTGTTGATTTCGACTCAATAGCAAATGAAGTTAGCAGATTGAATTTTGTAACAAATCGTATGGAATTAAGAACGGGATTGTCTGGTGCAAGCGTAATATATGATGCATATAATTCTAATGAGTTTTCCTATCAAGAGATGTTAAAGACTGTATCACGCTTTAATTGCAATACAAAGATTCTTATTACTCCTGGGGTTGTTGATCTTGGTAGGATACAATATGATGTAAATATAAAATTGGCAAAACTTTCTTTTGATGTCTTTGATGAAGTTTGGGTAATAAATAGTGTGAATAAATATGCATTTAAAGATGCTGAATCGTTAACTTTAAATAAGTGTGTGGTAAAATATTTTTCTTCGCTTAATAAAGAAATTTTTGATACAGTTAATCAATTGTCTAGTGGTTATTTGGTTGTTTTTGAAAATGATTTACCTGATATATATAAATAATTTTGCGTGAGGTTGTTATGATTAATGTGAGTGTTGTTTTTGGTGGAGTTAGTTGTGAACATGATATTTCTATTCTAACTGGTATTCAAGTAATTAATAATTTGGATAAAGATAAGTATAATGTTTATCCTATATATATTAACAAATCTGGAGAATGGATTTATTCTCCAAATTTTGTCGATGTTGAGTCTGTTATAAAGCAAAAAAATGTAAAAAGATGTTTTTTACTGCCTAATGATACCCGTCTGCATACAGTCAATTCTTTACATGTGATAAAGAGTATTGCGTCAATTGATGTATGCTTGTTGTGTATGCATGGTGTTAATGGTGAAGATGGTAGTTTGTTTAAGATATTTGACATGTCTGGTATTGTGTGTGCTAATTCAGATCTTTTTTCTAGTGCTATTTGTATGGATAAATGCAAGTTTAAAAAATATGCTGATAGTCTTGACTATGTAAATGTTGTAAAAGGTGTTCAATATAATTCTTTTGATAAATTAGATGATTTAAAGAACAATATTCAAATAAATAATATTGCTTTTCCTATTATTGTCAAAGCTTCTCGACAGGGGAGCAGTATTGGAATTACAACCTCATACAATATGGATGATCTTGAAAATAAAATAAATTATTGTTTAAGATATGATACAGAAGTTGTTCTTGAGCAAAAGTTAACTAACATGATCGAGTATAATATTGCATGTTATAGAAAAGGAAAAACAATTATTTTATCGTCTGTTGAGCAACCAATTGGTAAAGATGAAATTTTAAGTTATTCAGATAAGTACTTATCTGGTACAAAATCTGATAATGTTAATACTGGTATGGCATCTTTAACAAGAATTTTTCCGGCAAAAATAGGCAAGAATTTGTTGCAAAAGCTTCAATGCACGACTGAAAGATTATATTCTGATCTAGGATTGAATGGTGTTGTTAGATTTGATTATATGTACGATAAAACAAATAAAAAATTGTATTTAAATGAGGTAAATACAATTCCTGGCTCTTATGCATATTATTTGTTTGATACAATAACTTTTGCAAATCTGCTAGATGACATAATAGAAAATGCATATTTTATTAATCAGCAAAAAAATAATATAATCACATATTTTGAAAGTTCTGTTTTAAAATCTGGTGCGACTGGTACAAAAAAAATAAAGAAGTAAACTATACGTAAATAGTTTACTCCTTTAAGCGTTAATCTTATTATAATCATTAATTGCTCTCTGAGCAATAGGGGATAACTGAGATTTGTCGATAGTTGATATATCAAACCAATTTAATCTATCATCTATTAGCCTATTAACTTTGGCGTGAATATTGAATAGTATGCAAATTAAATGTAAGTCCTCAATATCATTATCTTTGTCCCACGATACTCTGTCTGTTAGTACGTCAAATAATTTTATTTCAGAAATGTCAAGGCTAGACTCGTTTTGTATTTGTCTTGTAATGCATTGCCTTGCTGTTTCGCCATGCACAAAGCTTCCACCCGGAAGTCCAAGTAGACCTTTATATGGTCCTTCCTGATGTTTTGCAAGCAATATTTTGCCTTGATTCTCAATTAATCCATAAGCGCCTATGTGAGTTTGTTTTGTCATCTTTGTTGTAAGCCTTTTTTAGTAAAAATTTTTCTAGTAAAATCAGCCATAATTATAGCAAACAAAAACTAACAAGTAAACTAATTTAAAGTAAATAGCAAATTTAATAAAATTTTGTATTTTTTTAACGAAATTTTGGCTAAAAAAAGTAAAAAAATAAAAACAAACGAAAATTGTTTGCTTTTATTTTTTTTATGTGTTATTGCCTTGTGTTTGATCTATAAATTAGCCACAATATCTTGTGAATTGTTATGGATATACAGGCGATCTAGTTTTG
>CAJOPQ010000109.1 GCA_905236445.1 uncultured Clostridia bacterium | reverse complement strand
CCTAAAGCAAACACAAAAACGCAATTTTTAATAAATATGTATGCGTGTATTGTATTTTTGTGGTAGAATAGTGAGTATGAGATACAATAGATTAAATGAATATTACAAAGCAAAGTTCGGAGAGAGAACTTTGAAAATTTGTGTGGACGGTGGATTTAGTTGCCCAAATCGAGACGGCACCAAAGGTGTAGGTGGTTGTGCTTTTTGTAGCGAAGATGGGAGTGGAGAGCATATTAAGTGCAAAGATATTGCTACTCAAGTAAGACAACATTTGAATAGTTATAGAGGACAAAGGGCTAATAAATACATTGTGTATTTCCAAAACTTTTCCAACACATATGCAGATGTTACTACGTTAAAACAGAAGTATGATTCTGCATTAATATCAGACAAAATTGTTGGCTTAGATATAGCAACAAGACCAGATTTAATAACGCAAGAAATTGTCGACCTGCTTGCCACATACAAATCAAAGTATTATGTAATGGTTGAACTTGGCTTACAAACTGCAAATGCAAATATAGCTAAAGACATGAATATGCAATACACAGTTCAAGATTATATTACTGCTTGCAAATTATTGCATTCAGCTGGGATAGACATTGTAACCCATATTATGCTGGGTTTGCCTGGAGAAACTACAAAAGATATAGACGATACAATTAATATAGTTAATCAATATACTGATGGAATCAAAATTCATAATTTATATATTGTTAAAAATACTAAATGTGCAGAGTTGTATAAACACAATAAGATTACAATCCTCACACTTGATGAATATTTGATTAAGTTGGAATATGTGCTAGAGCGCTTAAGACCAAATGTTGTAATTCACAGAATTTGTGGCGATGCACCAAAAGATTTATTAATTGCACCAGAGTGGAATACACATAAGAAGTTTGTGCTTAACGGCATAGACAAATTAATGAAGCAACATAATTCTACGCAAGGAGATAAATACAAAAAATAATCACATTGACTAAAGCAAAGTGATTATTTTTTATTGATCGTATTATTTTCAGCCAATGTCTACTTTAGAATTGTTTCAAGAAATATTGCTTAATTTTGACATTATGTATATAGATGTTGACAATTACTTAACAATTGTTGACCACAATCCGTGCTTATTGCAGTATGATAAAATTTTACTGCCTGGTATGTAAGGGAATACAGCCTTAGCTTGTTCGCCAGATTTGAAATATTTTTTTCCTGTAGTTTTGTCTGTGTCTAAGGCTATCCATTCGATGTAATGATCATTTTCCATAACGTGATTAACAGTTACAACAATGTATGATCCAATAACTTCATAAGTAGGTACGTGCTTTTCTATAGCTGCATCAACTGAGTTTTCCTTTAGCACAGTCATTGGCTCACCACAACATCTAATTCCGCAATTATCGCATTCGCAGTCTTTTAACACTTCGACCAAAGCACCACATTTGGTGCATTTTTTGATTAAAAAATCATTTTTCATATTTTTTGTTTCCTTTTTTATTTTATTGATACTTGTATTATATCAATGTTTTATATATTTTGCAAATATTAAAATGAATAACTTTGTAATTTTTTTGATAGATTTTACAGATAAATTTAAGATTTTAATACTCTATGTTAAAGATTAATATGTGAAGGATATAATCAGTTAATATTGATGAAAATTCCTTAAATCCTAAATTAGATATTAACGACAATTCAAAATAAGTTTTTCCCTTGCAAAACTCCTAAGTATCGAATAAAACAAACAAAAAATCGCCGGAATGCCCGAAATTACGCGCAGTTTCAAACACTAAAACATAACCTAACACGCAAATTGTACCCAAATTGTACCCAAAATCAAAATTAGCTCCAATAACACACAAAAATCACTCATATGTGGGTATAGCTCAGCTGGATAGAGCGTCCGCCTCCTTTGGAAACAAAAAGTCCGTACGATTTTCACCGTCGCCTTATGGCGCAATTACACTCGTACGGACTTTTATTTCCGCTTTTATATTTAGTTTGATTTACTTGTAATGTCGTAAAAATTGTACGCCAAAATAAACCATCAACGCCACCTTCAAAAAACTGAAAGTGACTCCGGCTTACGCTCGCTTGTTGCCATAAAATCGTATGACAACTAAAACCCATCATCGCAATCCACTAAAACCTACTTCCACACAAGGATTGCTCGGGCGAGAGTGGGAACGTTTTCTTCCACCCAAGACGAAACTTAATCGTCAAATCCCTTAAAAAGGGTACACCAAAAAATACGACACTACTCGTATACTATCATTATACTACAAGATTTTTAGCTTGTCAATACTTTTACGAACATTTGTTCGAGAATATTTCAAAAGATCAGGGCGCTACAAGATTGCAGCACCCCGACTTTTCGTTTGTGTTAAATTATTGGTTTTACCGATTATTCGTTAGAATCGT
>CAJOPQ010000108.1 GCA_905236445.1 uncultured Clostridia bacterium | reverse complement strand
TAGACATACTCGATAGGGGCGAGAAACATTATGAGGAACTGCTATCGATGTCGAAATTAACTTCGTCAGCACTTAATTCTTTGTTGATAAAAATGGAATTAAAAGGAAAGTTAAAAAAATTGCCAGGAAATATGTACACTAGCGCAATAATTTAGTTTACAATCCTACTTCAATTTTGATAAAATAGCATATGATTTGAAAAAAAGAGAGGACATATGAAATTAGTTATTATTGAGGGTGTCGGCAAAAGAGACACTATCAAGAAATATTTAGGTAAAGACTATGATGTTATTGCTACTAAGGGACATATTCGAGATCTCCCTGTTAAATCTTTAGGTGTAAATGTCAATGATAATTTCAAGCCACAATATGAGATTATGAGTGACAAACATGATATTGTAAGAGAGCTAAGGTCTAAGAAAGACAAGTTCGACACAATATATCTTGCAACCGACCCAGATAGAGAGGGAGAAGCAATTAGTTGGCATTTGTGTCATGTTCTGGATCTTGATCCAAATGATAATGTCAGAATAGAATTTAACGAGATTAGTAAGAACGCAGTGACTGAAGCGTTAAAGAAACCTAGACCAATAGATCAACAATTGGTCGATGCTCAACAAGCAAGGCGTATATTAGATAGATTGGTTGGTTATAAAATAAGCCCAATTCTGTGCAAAAAAATGCAACCAAATCTATCTGCTGGTCGTGTACAGAGTGTGGCACTGAAGTTGATTGTTGATAGAGAAAAAGAAATTATCAATTTCAAACCAGAAGAATATTGGACTCTTAATGCTAATCTTTTCAAAGATAGTATTGAAGATAAGTTCAAAACAACATTGATCAAGATTGCTGGTAAGAAACAGAATATTACTTCTAAAGAGCAAATGGATCAAGTATTAGATGACATCAAATCTGGCAAATTTGTAGTATCAAATATTAAGAAATCTGTTAGCAAAGTGCATCCTACAGCGCCTTATACTACTAGTTCTATGCAACAAGATGCAACTAATAAGCTTGGCATGACATTGAAGAAAGTTAGTTCTTGTGCACAAGAGTTGTATGAGGGTGTCAATATGGGCAATGAGGGGAAGGTTGCTCTAATTACATATATTAGAACAGACTCCGTTCGTGTATCACCTCAAGCCATGGAAATGGCAAAAACATATATTGCCAACAATTTTGGTCAGGAATATTTGCCTAAGACTCCAAATATCTACAAGGTCAAGAAATCTGCGCAAGATGCCCACGAAGCAATCAGACCTATATCACTGGATAGGACTCCAGAATCGGTTAAGGAATATTTGTCACCAGATAATTATAAGTTATACAAATTGATTTATAACAAATTCCTTGCTAGTCAGATGGCAGAAGCAGTATACGATACATTATCTGTCGAGATAGAAAATGGTGATTATACATTCAAAGCATCAGGAAGAACGCTTGTATTCGACGGATTTACCAAAATGTATAATACAAACAATACTAAGAAAAGTAAGCAAGAAGAGGAAGATGATGAGAGTGAAGAGGAGGAAAATATCAAAATTCCAAATCTGGAACAAAATGATATTCTAACTCTTGTAGATTTGGTTCCTGCACAGAAATTCACCAAGCCTCCACTTAGATTTACCGAAGCAACGATTGTTAAGGAGATGGAAGAAAAGGGCATAGGTAGACCAGCAACATACACTCCAACTATCGTCTTGTTATTTAACAGAAAATATATTGACAAAGATGGCAAATATATTGTGCCAACAGAGTTGGGTACGAAAGTAACTGATATGTTAGACAAATATTTCTCCTCTATTATTAATGTAAAATTTACTGCCGATATGGAAGACAAGCTAGACGAGATTGCCAATGATGGACTTGAGTGGCAATCGGTTATTAAGAAGTTCTATAATTTCTTTATCAAAGTGTTAGAGACTGCAGATAAAGACTCTGCAACATTCAAAGAACCACCTAAAGAAACGGATATAATATGCGACAAATGTGGTAGCAAAATGGTAATTAGGACAGGTAAGTATGGAGAATTCTTGGCTTGTAGCAATTTCCCTAAATGTAGAAATATCAAGTCGCTTAATAAAGCAGTTGCCACTTGTCCAAAGTGTGGTGGAGAAGTCTATGAGCGTAAGAGTAAGAAAGGCGATACTTATTTTACATGTGCCAATAGGCCAGACAAATGTGATTTCTGGTCTTGGGAAAAGCCAATAGTTGAGAAGTGTCCCAACTGTGGAAGTTATCTTACAGAAAAAGTCGTATATGGCAAAGTAAGAAAGAAATGCTCCAATCCAGAATGTAACTATGTCGTAAACGATGCTAATAATGATGCAAAGGAAGCTGTAGTGGAATAATATGATAGTTAACGTAATAGGGGCTGGGCTTGCTGGATGTGAAGCTTGTTATCAATTACTCAAAAGAGGATACGAGGTCAACTTGTACGAAATGAAGCCAATCAAGTTTAGCCCAGCACACAAATTAAGTACATTTGCAGAATTAGTCTGTTCCAACAGTCTTAAGAGTAATGATACAACTACTGCAGAGGGCTTGCTGAAGCAGGAGTTGAGAATTATGGATTCTTTACTTATTGCAGTTGCTGATGAATGTGCTGTGCCAGCAGGCTCTGCCCTTGCTGTTGATAGGAACTTATTTAGTAGTAAAATTACCGAAATTTTGCAAAGTTTTGATAATTTACATATTATTAGCAAGGAAGTTGTAGACATCGATACAAGTCAACCTACAATCATTGCAACTGGACCATTAACAAGCGACAAATTTAGCGAATATATCGCCAATATGATAGGCGAAGAAAGTCTGTATTTTTTTGATGCAATTGCACCAATTGTGACATATGATTCAATCGATTTCGACACTGCTTTTATTCAAGATAGATACAACAAAGGCAATGGCGATTATATCAATTGTCCAATGAATAAAGAGCAATATGATAATTTCTACAAAGAATTGGTTAATGCAGAGACGGTTCAGTTACATGACTTCGAGAATTCTAAAGTTTTTGAAGGTTGTAT
>CAJOPQ010000107.1 GCA_905236445.1 uncultured Clostridia bacterium | reverse complement strand
CCAGCAAGAGATATGCAAGATACATTTTATTTGGAGAATGGACAGGTTCTAAAGACTCATACTTCTGCTAGTCAAAATAGGATTATGAGAAAATATGGTGCACCACTTAAGGTAATTTTTCCGGGAAGGTGCTTCAGGAATGAAGAATTAGATGCAAGCCATGAAAATACTTTCTTCCAATTAGAGGGCATGATGATAGACAAAGATATTTCTATATCTAATCTGATTTATTTCATGAAAACTATGTTATCTAATGTATTTGGTAAAGAGGTAGAAGTAAGACTTAGACCGGGATTTTTCCCATTTACAGAACCTAGTTTTGAGTTAGATTGTAGCTGTCCTTATTGTGGAGGAAAAGGCTGTAACGTGTGCAAGAAAGGTGGCTGGATTGAACTTTGCCCTTGTGGAATGGTGCATCCAAGAGTGCTAGAAATGGGTGGCATTAATCCAGATGAATATCAGGGATTTGCCTTTGGATTAGGACTTTCCAGAATGGCTATGATGACATTTGAGATTAACGATATTAGAGTTCTAAATAGTGGCAAATTAAAACAATTAAAACAGGCTAAGACTAAGTAAGGAGGAAAGGTTATATGTATATATCTTTAAATTGGATTAAAGACTTCGTAGATTTAGATGGAATCGATGTCAAAGAATTAATTAATAAATTTACTTTGTCTTGTGCAGAAGTTGAGGGTTATGAGATCAAGGGTGAAAATTTATCTGGTGTTATAACAGCAAAGATTGTCGAAGTAGAGGCTCACCCAAATTCTAAGAAGTTGCATTTGTTAAAAGTGGATACTGGAAGCGATATTATAGATATCGTGTGTGGTGCTCCTAATGTTAGAACTGGCATGATCGTTCCTCTTGCTACAATTGGTGCAAATGTGTGTGGTGTTACAATTGCAAAGGCAACACTAGGTGGTTGTGACAGTTATGGCATGTGCTGTAGTGCTAAGGAGATAGGAATTTCAGATGACCATAGTGGATTGTTTGAATTCGAGCAAGGAACTCCAATTGGTGTCGACATTAAGACAATTCTAGATATTGATGATGTTGTATTCGAAGTCGATAATAAGAGTCTGACTAATAGGCCAGATATGTGGGGACATTACGGAATTGCTAGAGAAATCGCCGCAATAACTGGAAGAAAGTTGAGGCCACTTATTGTATGGGATGAGAAAGTTTCTGACAAAAAGTTAGACATTTCTGTCAACACAGATAAGTGTTATAGATACACAGGAATAACAATGGGGAATGTGTCTAGAAAGATAAGTCCAGTAAATATGCAGATAAGATTGTATTATGCTGGTATGCGTGCAGTTAATTTCTTGGCAGATGTTACTAACTATGTAATGTTAGAATTGGGACAGCCTATGCATGCTTTTGATAACAATATTGTAGACAATATTCAAGTTGACGAATTGAATGAAGCTCAAGATTTCGTAACCCTAGATTCGATTAAGAGAACTCTTCCAGCACATACTATGGTTATAAAAACTAACAACACTCCTGTTGCGATTGCAGGTATTATGGGTGGAGAAAATAGCGAAATAACAGATAGTACTAATAGTGTGTTGATTGAAAGTGCTTGCTTTGATGGTGCAGATGTTAGAAAAACTGCGATCAAGCTTGGTCTTAGAACAGAGGCTAGTGCAAGATACGAGAAAATGTTAGATACCAATCTAACAGAAATTGCTCTTAGACGAATGGTGGCTATTGTTAAAGCTAATGATGAATCGGCTGAAGTGACTAGCGATATCACTGATATTCAGAAATATACTTATCCAGAAGTTAAGATAGAGATAACCAAAGAATATATAGACAAGTATATTGGTATCTCAATTCCTGAGAATGAAATAATTAGAATACTATCAAGTTTATCTTTCGAGGTAGACAAGAAAGGTAAAGGAGTGTATCTAGTTACAGCACCATCTTTTAGAATAACTAAAGACATTAAGGGTAAGGCTGACTTGGTCGAAGAAATTACGAGAGTGTATGGATATGATAATATTCCTGCAACAAGCACCAAGCAAGCCGTAACGCCTGTTAAGCAAGCAAGACTTATAGATCTAGAATATGATATCAAATATGCTCTTGCTACAAGATACAACTACAGCGAAGTGCATACTTATATCTGGAATGATAGCCAAATGTGTGATAATCTTGGTATAAATCCTGTAAGTTATGTTAGAGTAATTAACTCTTTGCAGAAAGACAATGATAAGATTCGAAGTTCTATGATTCCAAGTTTGCTTAAAGTTGTAATAGATAATAAGAATGATTACGCTTGTGATGTTAGTGTATTTGAGATTGGTAGAATTGTGACTGGTCTAAAGGAAGATGGATTGGTTAACGAAGAGAAGTCTTTGGGTATTATTAAATCAGGAAGGGATTCAATGCCAGAACTTTTGTTGTCGGTTAAAGAATCTGTTAACTACTTATTCTCTAATATCATCAAATCAGATGTGCAATTTGTTAAAACTGATATTGACGATGAATTGATTTGTCCAGTAAATTATTATGAAATTATATCAGGTAGTCTTAACCTAGGATATATTGGAATTATTCAACCGGCCATTGCAAAAAAGATTGATTCCAAGATTAATATTGTTGTTGCTGAGATTAATTTTAGCAAACTAAATGAATCGACAGAACAAACATATAGATTTGAGAAAATCTCAAAGCACCCTGGAACAGAACTGGATTTCAATTTTGAGATTCCAAAAAATATGCTATATGCAGATGTAGCAAAGATTGCAAATAATCTGCAATCAGAACTGCACTACAAAGTTAGTCTAACTAATATTTATAAGCCAGAAGGTAGTGATATGATTAACTATACACTTCACTATGAGGTTGTGGCTTATGATCACACAATTACTGGTGATGAAATAGAATCTTTCCACAAATCAGTAATTAATACTTTCAAACAAAATGGCATTAACTTGAAGTTAAGTTAGATTTGTTGTACTGGTTATTATAACTATGGCTTTTAAGATCGAAGTAGAAGAAGTATATTTCGATTACATGTATACTTTGTTAATTATTTTAGTTTAATAAGCAATAGACATAATTGTAATATTATTCAAAACAAAAAATAATCGCTAAAAAAAGCGATTATTTTTGTTTTTGAATAGTATATTTTATTCGTGCACATGTGAAGAATAGTCATCAAGAGTATCATAATATTTGATTTTACCTTTAGTAATTTTATCTTCATTTTCTTTGTCAATTTCTTTGCTTCTTAGAGCCTTGCCAGACTTAATAGATCTATAAATAGTAGAATATGAAGGTGTGCTAGATGGTTGATTATATGCGTTGCTGTCTGATGTCTCATTGTTAGGATCATCATTTGATTGTTGTTTATCTTCTTGCTTTTTACATAATTTTAGAATTAACTCTTTGCTAGATAGAGAGGGAGAGGACGTTTGAAAGGTTCTGTTATTTAATTTTTTAATAAGGTATTCTAGATTTGCGTCTAATCTTTTACCTTCATTATCGTTTGTTGCATCATTGTCTTCGTTGCTGGCTGTGCCATCTGTATCAGAATCTGGCAATGAAGAATATTCTGGATTCATAACAATTTTCGCAACTTCTTCATCAGTTTTGCCATCTAGTTGGAAATATTCTTTTACGTCCTTAGGTAAATTCTTAAATTTACCGTTTTTCACTAAAAAATACAATTCTTGTTTCCATTCAATGTCTTCGCCAGTAATATCGGCAAGTTTAACTAAGCCTGGAAAGTGTTGAAGTGTACCATCTTGGTCTAAATATACGTATTTCATAGCGTTATCGTAAGCACTTGTAGCTCTCACATAATTGGTTAAGGTTGTGACAAGATTTGAATTAATATCTGACTTTACGTAATTTTCTAACATTTTTTTGTAGTCTGCAAAAGATTTTGATTCCTCAGTATTGAATCTTAAATCGTTTTTTTCTATAAATCTAATAAATTTTAATAATGTGTCTTGTGTTATTTTATGATTTTGATACGCTTCATATACTCTCAATTTTGCTTCAAATATTTCCATAGTCGTTCTCCTTGCCTATGCTTTACAATGTGTATTATAACACAAGTGTCAGGTTTTGTCAATATTCAACTTTTTTAAAATATTTCTTAATATAGGATATATGTATTGCAATTGTTGTCAATAACTAGACTGGTCAATAAAATGTTGGATGGTGTATATGGTTAACAGAAAACAAATTTTTACAATTGTATCAATAATTGTTTTTGTTGTATTGGTTGGAGTAGGTGTATATTTTTATGAAGGTGTGGGTATGCGTAATTCACATTATATCAAGCTTGATTTGGGGCCAAGTGTAGAATTCTTGACAGATAGCGATAACATAATAAATACAGTGTATCCTTGCAACGAAGATGCCAAAATAGTAATAGCTGGCGAAAACTTTAAAGATTTGGATATTAAGGAAGCTATTAACAAATTTTTATTACTTTGTGTCAAAACTGGATATATTGATGTCACAAAGTCGGATAACGCTGTGCAAATATCTGTATCATCGGGATTTACGCAAGTCTTAGAAAACAAAATATATGCCACTTGCAACAAGTTTTTTCAAGACAATGAAATATATGCGGTTATAGCAGAAAGCGATGCAGATCTAGCGTTGTTTAGACAAAAGAAAGAAAAGCATGTAATGAGTATTGAGAAATTGGTTATTATTAACTCTATACTTGAAAAGACCAATGAATATAACTTTGAGCAATTAAATAAGAAAAATGAAAGTGAATTAATTGATCTATTGGAAGATTTGCATGCGATGAATAACAACGATATTTTGCTAGAACAATATGGTAGCCAGAAGAACAATCTAATAGAAGAAAATTCTGACAAATTTAATGCTCATTTGTCTGCAATAACCAATGAATCAAAAAGAGAATTTAATTCCAAATATGATAAGTATAAGAAGAAAGAAACCAACAAGTACGAGTCTGATTTTGCGAAAGCTTTGGAAGAAAAGAAACAAAATTAGTTTTGAAAAAATATTATAATAGGTGTTGCAATTTGGTTGTTATTGTGATAGAATAAAGCAGTTTTTTATTGAAAAATTGTAAGTTTTATCACAATTTTTTTTTGGAGAATTTATCCATGGGGGAAGAAAAATGAAAGATATTAGAAATATTGCAATTATTGCGCACGTTGATCATGGCAAGACCAGCCTTGTCAATGAAATGTTGAAACAGGGTGGTGCGTTTAGGCAAAATCAAGAAGTAGAAGATAGAGTTATGGATAGTAATGCGTTAGAGAAAGAACGTGGAATTACTATTTTATCCAAAAATACAGCAGTGACTTATGAGGGCGTAAAGATTAATATTATTGATACTCCGGGACACGCAGATTTTGGTGGAGAGGTAGAAAGAGTATTAAAGATGGTAGATGGAGTACTTTTGGTTGTTGATGCATTCGAAGGGCCAATGCCACAGACTAGATTTGTATTGCAAAAAGCTTTGGAGTTGAATCACAAAGTTATTGTTGTTATTAACAAAATTGATAGGAAAGATGCTCGTGTCAAAGAAGTTATGGACGAAGTTTTGGAACTGTTTATGGATCTTAATGCCAACGATGAGCAACTTAACAGCCCATTTGTATTTGCATCTAGTAGATATGGCTTAAGTAGTAAGAATCCAAATGAAATGGGAGCTGATTTCAAGCCTCTATTTGAAACTATTATAGAATATATTGATAAGCCAAACGGTGATGAAACTAAACCATTTGCTATGCTTGTTAGCTCTGCTGAGCAGAATGATTATCTTGGAAAACTTGCTATTGGCAAAGTGGAAAATGGTACAATTGCTGTTGGTCAAAACTTGTGTATAACCAATTATCATGACACTGATGCCAAAAAGCCTAATTTCAAAGTTACTGGAATATTTGTGTTTGATGGCTTAAAACGTTTGCCTGTAGACAAAGCAGAGGCTGGGGATATAATCTGCGTAGCTGGATCAACTGATGTAACCATTGGAGATACTATATCCGACAAAGATAATCCATCAACAATTCCTTTTGTAAAAATTAGTGAGCCTAGTATGGAAATGCTATTTATGGTTAACAATAGTCCATTCTGTGGCAAAGAAGGAAAGTATTCTACAAGTAGACATCTAAGAGAGAGATTGCTAAAAGAGGCTACCAAAGATTTAAGTCTAAAAGTATTAGAGACGGAGAGTGCAGATACATTTAGAGTGCTTGGTAGAGGAGAAATGCATATATCTATTCTTATTGAGAACATGCGTAGAGATGGCTATGAATTCCAAGTTAGTATGCCAAAAGTTCTTATCAAAGAGATTGATGGCGTAAAGCACGAGCCAATTGATAGATTATTTATAGATGTTCCAGAGGATTGCGCTGGCACAATTATTAATGCTATGGGAACAAGAAAAGGTGAGCTTGTTACAATGAATAGTGTTGGAAGTAGAATGAAGTTGGAATTTTTAATTCCTACAAGAGGTCTATTTGGTTACAAGAATCAATTTCTAACCGATACTAACGGTGAAGGAGTAATGAATACAATTTTTGAGCGTTACGAACCATACAAAGGTCACATTGATAGAAGAAACTTCGGCACTCTAGTTGCATATGAAGCTGGTGAATGTATACAATATGGTCTATACAATTCTCAAGAAAGGGGAAGGTTGCTTGTAACTGTTGGCGACAAAGTCTATGGTGGAATGGTTGTAGGCATTAATCCTAAGATGGGAGATATAGTTGTAAATGTCTGCAAAAGAAAACAATTAACCAATATGCGTTCTAGTGCAAGTGATGAGGCTTTGAGATTGGAGCCTGTTAGAAAGTTGACATTAGAGGAATGTTTGGAATTTTTGAATGATGACGAGTTATTGGAAGTTACTCCTACAAGTCTT
>CAJOPQ010000106.1 GCA_905236445.1 uncultured Clostridia bacterium | reverse complement strand
GTATCTAAATTCAACTGTTTTGCCATAAGCGTTAATATTTGTAGTCTTGACTTGTAGTGTAATCTGCGAAGTGTCGATAGGTTGTGAGAAATTAGAAGGGCCTAAGTTATCAACAATATTTGTTGTGTTGCTACCTGTCTTGTACATAACTATAATCTTAGAATAATCGATTTCTTCATTCAAATTGAATTCATAGTAGTCTTTGTTGTCAGGATAGGCAACATATAGGGTAGAGTTTTCCTCTTGTTCTTGTGCTACTTGCTCATCGAACAATCCCTTGATTATCTCTTCAAAAGTCTTGCCTGTGAATTTCTGATCAATTATGCTATCTACTTTCTCGTATGCAAATGAGGTAACGGTTGTTCCGTCTATAGTGGTTGTAATAGTGTCACTTAATCCCGGAACTCCAAGAGAAGTAATTATAGAGCAGACAGCAAGAATTAGGATAATTATTATTGAACCTTTCATTGCTCCTAGAACAAAACCAAAAAATTTGTTGAGATTATTAATAATTTTTGATTTTTTGCTAATAGATTGAAATAATTTCTTTAGCAATCTAACAAGGCATCGAATAAAAATAAATAGAATTATTGTTGATACAAGAACTGTTAAGAATGCTGCCAATTTTTCTCTTGCATACAGTGCACCAAATATAACCATCGAATCGCCAACACCTAACTTCTGAAGAATAAAGTCCCACCAACCATCGATATCTACAATTGATCTTATAAGATTGGCAAAAGGATTGGCAAGTGTGATGGAAATTATCAATGAAACAAAAATTGTGCAAATAGAAATCAATCCATCAAAGAAACCTTTGAATAGCCCGATAATCGCAAATAATGCGATTAAAGCAATTACTACAATATCTAACCAGTTCATTTTTACTCCTTTGACATAATATAGCACAAAAAAAGGAATTTGCAAAATAAGTCTATACTATTTCAAATTTTTTCCATTTTGTTAATTTATATAGGGATAGTTTAATAGAAATCTGTAAAATATTTAACATGGAGGAAAGATGGATTATATATTGGACACTATAGAGTCAAAGACTGACTTTGCTTATGATTTGGCAAAAAAAATTAAGTGCAAACTACCTGTAATTGTTTGTATTGGATCTGACAGAGTGGTGTCGGATATGATTGGGCCACTTACTGCCGAGATACTTGTTAACAAATATGATGTAGATGCTTATGTGTATGGCAGATTGCAGAATCCTATTACAGCTAGTAACATGGAGAGTGCTTTTGATTATATACAGAATACTCATAAGGGGAGTCAGATTATTGTAGTAGATGCAACTGTAGGAAATATAAGTGATATAGGCAAAGTAAAATTTAATAGTTGTGGGTGTATTCCTGCTGGAGTATTTAGCAAGCATACTAAGATGTATGGAGATATCTCTATTCTTCCAGTTGTGTCAACGATTGGTATAGAGAGCAAATTATTTCTTAGTTGCGCTAAGTTTAATACAGTATATAAATTAGCCAAAGACATAGCATACAGCATTGACCGTGCGATAGGGATTGCAAGTTATGCTAATTCTTTGATCGTGTGATTATTCACCATTTAACGACACAACATAATTGGATAATCTATTATAATAATATATTATTAGGTAAATATGTTGTTTATTTTTTTGCTTTTTCAAATTATTGTGATATAATGTACTGATTTTAAAATTTTAGGAGGCTATTTTTTTGGGAAATAAAAGAAAAAGAAACTACATGGTCTGGGTGTACCTAATTCTAACTATTATTGTTGTAAGTTTGCTTTTCTATGCTTTTACATCTGAGAATTCCAACAAATACGTTAGTTATGGTAGAGCACAAGATCTACTTATTGATGGTGTAGTACAAGAAATATATGTTAATAATGGAACTGGTTATATCCTGATGTATGAGAATGCAGAAGTTAAGATTGGTGATGTCACTTACAAGTCATCTCTCAACGCAGAACAAGGTCAGAAATTTCCTAATAAATATGATTATTATTTTACTTACAATAGTGTAAGCGACCTTCAATTCATAGATGATTTCCAGAAAGCAGTATATGCCGCACAGAAAGGTGACACTGTATATTCTAATTCTGATAGCATTTACGATGGAAGGGATATTAGTGCGCTTAGTACATTTAATTTAGAGACCTTTGATTATGACAAAGGCAATCCAACTGAAAGTTTTTTTGAAAAAATTCTGCCATATATATACATTGCTTTAATGATTGTTCTTGGCGTATTACTATTTAGAATGTTTACTGGCAAGAGTGGCAGTGCTAATCCTTTTGGCAAGAGCAAGGCAAGAGCAGTTAGATCAAAGGTAAGATTTACAGATATTGCAGGTGCAGATGAAGAGAAGTTGGAGACGCAGGAAATTGTTGAATTCTTGAAAAATCCAGAGAAGTTCAAATCTATGGGAGCAAGAATTCCAAAAGGTGTACTTCTAGTTGGTCCTCCGGGAACTGGTAAGACTTTGCTAGCAAAGGCCGTTGCAGGAGAGAGTAATGTACCTTTCTTTAGTATAAGTGGATCAGATTTCGTAGAACTATATGTTGGTGTTGGCGCTAGTAGAGTAAGAGACATGTTTGAGAATGCAAAAAGAAATTCTCCATGTATAGTATTTATAGACGAAATTGATGCTGTCGGAAGACAGCGTGGTGCCGGACTTGGTGGTGGCAATGATGAAAGAGAACAGACTCTTAACCAATTGTTAGTCGAGATGGACGGATTTGAAAGCAATGATGCAATTATAGTTATGGCGGCAACCAACAGAGCAGATGTCTTGGATCCAGCTCTTATGAGACCAGGACGATTTGATAGACAGATCTATGTTAATGCTCCTGATGTCAAAGGCAGAGAGGGGATAATTGCGATCCATGCTAAGAACAAACCAATTGATCCAGAAGTTGACTTCAAGGCTTTGGCAAGACTTACTAGTGGATTTACAGGCGCAGATATTGAGAATTGTCTGAACGAAGCGGCAATTCTTGCAGCAAGAAATAACCATGTAACTATTAATATGTCTGATATAACAGAGGGTATTAACAAAGTTTTGATGGGACCTCAGAAAAAGAGTAGACTTGTTACAGAAAAAGATAAGAAGATTACTGCATATCATGAAGCAGGACACGCAATTGTTGCAAAGAGCTTAGATGCAGGCGAGGACGTGCACGAAGTATCTATTATTCCTAGAGGAATGGCTGGCGGATACACATCTACAAGACCAAGCGATGATGATGAGCATTATTCGCTATCTAGACTTAATGCTAGAATCAGTATGCTTATGGGTGGTAGAGTTGCAGAAGAGATTATCTTCAAAGATATAACAGCTGGTGCAAGTAATGATATTAAGAAAGCAACAGAGATTGCTAGAAAAATGGTTACCGAGTGGGGCATGAGTGAAAGGCTTGGATTTATTAATCTAGGCAAAGGCGATGAGGTGTTCATTGGTAGAGATTATCAGACACAGAGTCAATATAGCGAGGAGACTGCCGGAATTATTGATGAAGAAATCAAAAAATTGCTACAAGATAACTATGATAGAACAGTAAAATTATTGACTGAGAAAAGAGATATTTTAGACAATCTAGCCAACCTATTATTATTGGAAGAAACTATCTATCAAGACGAAGTTGATGCAATTATGCGTGGCGAAGATTATAGAGAGATTGCCAATAAATTAGAAGCAAAATTGAAAGCAAGAAAAGAAAATGACGAGAAACATCAGAAGGAGCAAGAGCTGTTAAGGACAGTTAATGCGCAGACTCAAAAAGAAAGAAATGCAGAGAGTATGTATAAGGCAGACATGCTGTCTGAGAGTGAATTCAATAGAATTAAAGAAGAAACTAAGTTGGTTAAGCAAGAATGTGAAAAAGCTCTTGAAGCATTAAAAAATGTAGAAGAGAAGACTGAGAATCAAGAACCTATACAGTTGAATTCTGATGAAAAAGAAATTCCAACAACAGATGAGAATGTGGAAAAAGATAGCGAGACTTTGCCAAAGAAACCTAAAAATTTGACAAAAACTCCAAGAAAAAGGACAACAAAAACTAATAAAGACGAAAAGGAAGAGAAGTGATGTCAAAGGGAAAAAAGATAGCAATAATTAGTGTTAGTTCTGTTATAGCTGCTTTGGTTATAGCAATTATAATATTGGCAATAGTTCAATCTACATTCTATAGTCCAAATGTTAGCAATGCAGATAGTTTGATTATATATGTTAATGGTAGCGAGACAGAAGACGGAATATGTACTAATCCAAAAGTATATACAGAGTTGGCTAATAACAAAGGCCAAAAGATATTTGGCGATGTAATGGATAAGATGGAGACTGGTTCTAATGAAAGTGTCCTTACTTGTATATTTGCTGATACTTACAAATTCAAAACAGAAGTATCTGAAGTAACCACTACAACCAGCCAGATATTAGAGAATTCAATGGTAGTAAAATTTATATTTGAGACTCCACAAACTCTACAAATTGATGGAGAAGACAAACTAGATAGCAATAATAATAAGATTCAATATGATTCAATATATATTGTTGTATCTAATACGAATGATCTAACTTCTACAACTGCATATTTATATGATAATAATGCAAATAAAAGTAATTTCAAGTTAACTTATCTTGCTAGACAAGCTCAACTATATAACTATATCAACGAACTAAGTGCTTAAATAATTGATAAGAAATAAG
>CAJOPQ010000105.1 GCA_905236445.1 uncultured Clostridia bacterium | reverse complement strand
GTTGTAAGAGAATTGGTTGGGCATGGAATAGGCAGAGATGTTCATGAAGATCCAATGGTTCCTAACTATGGTAGGGCAGGTAGTGGAGTTAAGCTAAATGCTGGTGCCACTATTGCTGTAGAGCCAATGGTTAATATGGGTGATAAGAAGGTAGTATTCTTAAGCGATGGTTGGACTTGCAAAACCAAAGATGATCTGCCTGCTGCACATTATGAGAATACAATACTGATTACAGAAAACGGTGTTGAGATATTAACATTATAAAAGAGTGGGTAACAAAACTATGCAAAATGTCAAAAAAGGGCTAATTGTACGCACAATTTCCGGTCATGACAAAAATAAGATTTATGTTGTTGTAAACTGCGATAATTCGTATGTATATTTATCTGATGGTAAGGGTAGAACATTAGATAATCAGAAAAAAAAGAATATCAAACATGTTGTTCAAGTTGGCATGTTGAAAGATGAATTAATAGAAATGTTGAACAACAATAAATTAGACAATTCACAAATAATAAAAACTTTGAAAGATTTTAAATAAGGGGGCTGTTATTTTGTCAAAACAAGATGTTATTGAAACAGAAGGCGTTGTTGTAGAAGTTTTACGAAATACTAATTTCAAAGTAAAACTTACCAATGGTTATATTATTACTGCGTATCTGTCTGGTAAGTTGCACTTAAATAATATTAGAATACTTGCTGGTGATTCAGTAAAAGTAGAAATGTCTTTATATGATTTAACTAAAGGCCGTATAATTTGGCGTATGAAACAACAAAAAACCGAGGAGAGTAATTAAGATGAAAGTAAGACCATCAGTAAAGAAAATGTGTGATAATTGTAAAATTATTAAGAGAGATGGAACTGTAATGGTTATATGCTCTAAATACCCTAAGCATAAACAAAGACAAGGCTAAAAATTAGTTTTGTTTAATTTCATGTTTATAAACTTATAGTATTGATTTTTTACATAATTAATGGTATAATGAGTAGCGTAGATATATTGCAAGACAACAGTTTTGTAATGTTTTGCTATTTATTGGGCAAAGTTTTGTGTTTCTTTGCATTATACATTTTGTTTTACAAAAAACACCATGAATTTGAAAATAATCATGCACTTAGGGCGGCTGGAAACTAACAATGTTTCTCCTAAGGTATGTTTTATATATAGAGTTTTAATTGAAATAAATTTTGGAGGAAGTTAAATGGCTCGTATTGCTGGAATTGATTTACCAAGAGAAAAAAGAGTAGAAATCGGTTTGACTTATATTTTCGGTATTGGTAAACAAACTGCTAATAAAATTTTAAAAGAAACCGGCGTTAACCCAGATACTCGTGTTAAAGATTTGACAGAAGACGAAGTTACTGCTATCAGAACTTACATCGAGAAAAACTGTGTTGTAGAAGGTGACTTGCAAAGAGAAATTTCTCTTAACATCAAGAGATTACAAGAAATTGGTTGCTATCGTGGTGTTAGACATAGAAAAGGTTTGCCTGTTCGTGGTCAAAACACTAAGCAAAATGCTAGAACTAGAAAAGGTCCAAAGAAGACTGTATCTAAGTCTAAGAAGAAAAATTAATTTGTAGGAGATAAATAAAACAATGGCTACAGTTACAAAAAAGAAAAAAGTTGTAAAGAAAAAGAGAGTAACTAAAAATTTGGACAAAGGATGTGCCTACATCAATGCATCTTTTAACAACACAATTGTTACAATCACTGATCAAGCCGGAAACGTTATTACTTGGAGTAGTGCAGGTAGCCTAGGACTTAGTGGTTCTAGAAAGAGCACTCCTTACGCTGCACAACAAGCAGCTGAGATTGCTGGAAAAGCAGCTAAAGAACAAGGTTTGAATAGTGTTGATGTATATGTTAAAGGTCCAGGTAATGGTAGAGAAACTGCTATTAGAGCATTACAAACTGCTGGTTTGAATGTAACTATGATCAAAGATGTTTCTCCAATCCCTCATAATGGATGCCGTCCACCAAAAAGAAGAAGAATATAATTTTCTTCGATACATTAATAAATTTTGTTTTAAGTAATTTACAATCATTTCAGAATATATGTTAATACGTATATATAATGGAAAAAAATATAAGGAGATAATATAATGGCAAAATATACTGGTGCAGATTGTAGATTGTGCCGTAGAGAAGGTTGCAAACTTTTTCTAAAAGGTGAAAGATGCCTTTCAAGCAAGTGTCCAATTGAGAAAAACAGTCCAGTTCCTGGTGTTCATGGACAAGCAAGAAAGAAAGCAAGTGAATATAGTCTACAGTTAAGAGAAAAACAAAAAGTTAAAAGAAGTTATGGTTTGCTAGAAAAACAATTTAAGAAATACTACGATATGGCTGAGAACATGAAGGGTATCGTCGGTGAGAATATGTTATCATTACTAGAAAGAAGGTTAGATAACGTTGTATATCGTCTAGGAATTGGTTCTTCTAGAGCTGAATCAAGACAAATAGTTAACCATGGCCATATTACAGTAAACGGCAAGAATGTTAACATTCCTTCTTACCTTGTAAAAGTTGGCGATGTTATTGCTATCAAAGAGAGCAAACAGGATATTGAAGCATTCAAGGCTTTGAAAGATACTAAAGTAGTTCTTCCAAAATGGCTAGAATTTGATAACAAAGCTTTGACTGGAAAAGTTAATGCATTACCACAAAGAGATGATATTGACATGAACGTTAAAGAGCACTTAATTATAGAGTTGTACTCTAAATAATCCTAAAAAGTGAGGAATTTTTCAATATGATGGAAATAGAAAAACCAAAAATTACTTGTGAAGAAACAGAGAATGGTTGTTTTGCAAGATTTATTGTAGAACCACTAGATAGAGGATTTGGTATTACAATTGGAAACTGCTTAAGGAGAGTGCTTCTTTCTGCACTTCCAGGAGCTGCTGCAATTGGTATCAAAATTGCAGGTGTTCAACATGAATTTTCTACAATTAAGGGTGTAGTAGAAGATGTTGTTGATATAGTTCTTAACATCAAGAACTTGGCAGTAAAGACTTTTGATACAAGCAAAGATTTTAGTACAGTACTTACACTTAATAAATATGGCGAGGGTGAAGTTACTGCCGCAGATTTCGAACCAAACGATTTGGTTGAAATTTTAAATCCAGACCTTCATATTTGCACGCTAGATAGTGGTGCTAAGTTTGAGATGCAAGTATTTATTGGAAGAGGCAGAGGCTTTGTTGCTGCAGAAGCACATAAGCCAGAAGATGCTCCAATTGGCTACATCGCAGTAGATTCCAACTTTACTCCAGTAAAGAAAGTTAATTACTTTGTTCAAAATACTCGTGTTGGACAAAGCATTGATTATGACAAATTAACAATTGAAGTAGAGACTAATGGAACATTGTCTGCCAGAGAGGTAATTAGTTTGTCGGGTAAATTAATCCAAGACCATATTGCCTTGTTTGTAGATTTGGTTGAAAGTATGTCACAGATGGATTTACTTGTAAGTAGAGAAGAAGATAAACAAACAAAAGTATTAGAAATGACTATTGATGATATGGAGTTGTCTGTAAGAAGTTACAATTGCTTGAAAAGAGCTAATATCTTAACAGTTCAAGACCTTACTAAGAAGACAGAATCTGATCTTGCTAAGGTAAAGAATTTAGGTAAGAGATCTTTGGAAGAAGTAATTGCAAAATTGGCAGAAT
>CAJOPQ010000104.1 GCA_905236445.1 uncultured Clostridia bacterium | reverse complement strand
GTCTCATCGCTTCCGCCACTATAGTTGGTGTATGTGCGAGTGAAAACTTTAAAGAAGAAATTTAGATAATTATCGCTGTTGTAACTAGCTGGATCAAATTCTACGTCATTAGAGTAAAACAAATTATCTAGATCATCTTTTGCAAAATATGTATTAATAAAAGCTTCAGCTCCAGAGCTTTGATAATTAGACTGTGCTTTTAACTCATAATTATACAACTCATAGTCGATTATATTTTCGTCAATATCTTTCACACCTTTGAATATCTTGTAGTAGTAGTCTGATGTGTAAAGTGACGATGGTTCTATATTTTCAAATTTTTCAGTTTCACTTTTTTGTACTGTAATATTTGTAATCTTACCTTCTTCTGCTGGTTCATTACTTATATCAGTGATCCTATAACCAGCCAGTGCATTATATTGGTCTGAGGCATCTTTGTAGTACAATCCATTGCCAAGTTTGTAAGTATACAATTTTGGAAGGGGTGATGCTGATCTTACTTGATTAATATTGTTAGCACTATCTTTGTAATAATAGTTATTTGAATTTATTTGAGCCCATAAGATTGGTTGATCATCGCTATCATTTTCCAATACAACATAATCAGTTCTAGTAGTTGATATTTCTCCTAATCTCGTGCAATAAGCGACTATTTGCCATTCTCCATTATACAAAACAACATTACCATTTTCTGTAGTTTTGGTTAGAAGAAGGGAATTAAGGTTAGAGTATGTGTTACTTGCAGCAGTTCCAGCATCACGATCGAAATTGGTAATATACTCAACATTTTTTGTTATATTCCAATTGTCAATAGATGAATAGGTGTCTCTCTCGAAATTTTTGTAATCAAATCCGTAATCAAATACTCTGTTGTAAAGTGTATTATTGCTGCTATCGTCAATGTAGAAATTAGTGTTATTGATCTTGTATACATGGATTGAAGTGTTGTACGTTGCTCGTACGTTGCTGGTGTCGGCTAAATTATATGTACTTAAATTGTAAAGAAAATAATTGCCAAATGGATTTAGTATAGTGCAGTCATCATCGCTGTATCTATAAGTTTTGTCACTATCCAAGTCGCTTGAGTCTATTATTAATTTAACATCTGTGCCGTCGTATATATAATAATCGTTTAATGATGCGAAATTGCTTATTGTCGTACGTGGGGTTGTAATAGTGACACTATCGATTAGTTGATCGTCTACAGCAATTAAATCTGCTTTGATATTATATTTGTCAACTTCATCTATGTCTCCTAATGATTTATTATAAACCTTCCAGCCGATATAGTTGCCGTTGTCGTCTTTCACAAAATGCTCTGTGATAGGATCGTTGTTATATTTGTTGGCTTGTCTTAAATCGGTTGTTGCTACAATCAACTTAACAGGTGGAGCCGTGTCGTCTGCCTTGGTTGACTTAACGAATAGTGTAAAAGAAAGAATAAGTATAGTTATCGCAACAAAACTGATTGCAAATATACTTTTGATAGATTTCTTATTGCTTAATTTAGATCTCATAATTTATTTTCTCCATTTTCCATGCATAGTCTTACGTACTATTGATTTGATTTTATCACAACGAAAATATTTTTGACAAATAAATACATTATATTTTATTATTTATATAAATAGTAGAAAATATTCTTTTGAGACATTTTATATTTTGCATTATATAACAAATTTGCTTGACAAAAGAAAAAATCACTTCAATAGGTTGAAGTGATTTTGATTTTAGTGTTTTATGCTCTGTTAGCACTATGGAATACTTGTTGCATTTTGTATTCTACGGCGTTGCTTACTTCTTTCATTCCTTCGCTGTTGTATTTTCTAATATCTACATTGTCTGGATTAAGAGTTAGATGGCGTCTTAGACCAGCCGTAAATGCGATTTTTAGATCGCTATCAACATTGACTTTGCAGATATGATGTTTGCAAGCTTCGCTTAATGTGTCTTCTGGTACGCCATTTGCTCCGCCTAGAGTTGCGCCATATTTCTCTGCTTCTTCAACAATGCTTTTAGGAATGCTGCTTGCTCCGTGTAGAACAAGTGGAGTGTTAGGTAGTCTTTTTTCTACTTCTGCCAATACATCTAGCCTTAGTTTTGCTTCGCCTTTGAACTTGTGTGTGCCATGGCTTGTACCAATTGCAATTGCTAGACTGTCTACATTTGTTCTGTCTACGAAATCTTTTGCCTGATCTGGATCTGTGTAAATGTTAGTAGCTGCAACAACATCTTCCTCCACTCCAGCAAGCACACCTAGTTCGGCTTCAACTGTGACATTTTTGGCATGAGCATATTCTACAACTTTCTTAGTTAGTGCAATATTTTCTTCATAAGGTAGGCTAGATGCGTCTATCATAACGTTCGTAAATCCTGCATCTACTGCCATTTTGCAATCCTCGAAAGTTTTGCCATGGTCTAAGTTCAATACAACTGGCACACTCATATCTTTTGCAATACTTTTAACCATAGCAACAAGTGTGTCAATGCCAGCGTACTTAATTGCTCCTGTAGAACATTGTACTATAACAGGGCTTTTGTTAGCTTCTGCAGTGCTTAAAATACCTTTTAATACTTCCATATTAACGAAATTAAAAGCTCCTATGGCATAACCACCATTGAGTGCTTTGTCAAATACTTGCTTTGAATTACATAATTCCATATTTATACTTCCTTTTTTGTCTTTTTATCCTGTATAGTATAAATTATTTTGATAGAATTGCAAATAAAATTCCAGCAAAATGAATAATTAATTAAGTATTTGCTGTATGCTAACGATAATTTTGTATTTGCAAGGAAATAATTTGACTTAATGAATATTTGCGTGTTAGAATTAGTAAGAATATATTGACAAAGGAGTTAATGTAAAAGATGAAAGTAGTTTTTCTTTTGCCTGTAATGCACGAATATGATTTCAAAACTCAATATGATACAATTGCAAAAACGTGCAAAGAACTAAGGACTGATTTCGATGTTATATATATACTTAATGGCAATATGCAGAAGATTTTTGCGGACATTCGTAACACTTTTATAGAAAATAAGGCTGTCAAGGCAATTAAGATGATGAGCGATGTTAATGAGCACAAGCTTATCACTGTGGGCATGAAATATTGCGAATCTTATTCTGCAACAATCATTTATTCGGCAAAGGAAGATGTTAATCCTAATGTATTGAAGGCTTTTATTACTAGTTGGAAGTCTGGAAGCAAAATGATTTATCTTAAGAAGACTCGTACTGGTTTTAAGAAAATTTTTCAAAACATGGGACTGTCCATGTACAATCTTGGCATCAAAGTTCTTAATATATACAAAGATTTTGGCGGGGAGACAGACATTCAGATGTTGGATCTAGAAGTTGTTAAGACGATCAATCAGTTGCCAGAGAAGAATAGACAGCTAAGAACTTTGGATTGTTTTGTAGGGTTTAAGTCAGATGTGATATCTGTTGTAGATAACAAGAGAAATAAACACAATGTAGAGATAGCAAAGAAATATAACGATATTTCTAAGAATTATAGATACAGTGTGATACTGTGGGTGTTGTCGCTTATAATATTTGCTGTGTCTCTTGGCTTCCAGATAACTGCTCTTTGTCTTGGAATGGATCTTGGCTTGATAAGTGAGATATTGCTGGTTGCAATTATTTTGGCATCTGCTTTTGTAAGTCTAATATTTATAACACGGGCAAGATTATCATATAGAATAGGGGATTTCGTGCAAGTGCAAGAGATCAATAATCTCGATGAAAAGGCAGAGAAGTATAATTTGAAGGTAAAAGTGTAATATATAATTAAATGGCACTGTATGTTTAAAGACTTTTGAAACTTGCATAAAAATGACCTAGCTTTATGCTAAGTCATTTTTGTTATTCTCCAATCATTTCAGGAGTTATAGTTGAAAGGTGTGGTATTGCTTCACCTGGCGTACCAAGTGTCAATGTGGCCTCTTTGTGATTAAATGTGGTGCCACTTTCAAAATTATAGTAAAGCAACACATGATATGGATTATTTGAAATTTTAAATACTTCACCGTAACTACCAAAATCATACTCTAAATATTCTGTGGTTTGAACTTTTTTGCTTGACGGAAAATCTCTTCCATTTATATCTGCCGTCATTTCATAAACAAAACTGCCTGGATTCGAATAGGATCCGTAAATGTCAGACCATTTATCTCCAAACGACCCAGTATATGACTCCCATTGATCGCCATTTAATCTGAAAACATATCCTTGGTTATTATTATAAGTGTATAAGAGAGTTCTTTCATAGTCATAACCATGATTTTTGTTGTTTTTATAAGAATATTCAACATAAATCACAGTTCTTTCTTGTCCACAGAATGTCACATTCTTACGAATAACCTTCCAGTCTTCTTCATAATTACTGTCATCAACACCCCAAGTATAATTTAATGTTGCTTTATAATCTTGATCAGTTGGAACAACTGACAGATATCTATCCATATTTTTGCCACAT
>CAJOPQ010000103.1 GCA_905236445.1 uncultured Clostridia bacterium | reverse complement strand
GTTGCAAGCGAAAGCTTGTAGATTCTCCAATAGGGCAAAAAAAATATCTCACTTGAGATGAGATATAATTGGTAGCCCTAAGGAGAATCGAACTCCTGATTACACCGTGAGAGGGTGTCGTCTTAACCGCTTGACCATAGGGCCATACATGTGCATATTATAGCACACATATATACTAAATGCAAGATTTTTCGAGAATAATTTTCGAAAATTTTCTTCTAGTCACCTAATTCTGCTGGGTGTGTATATCTACCAAAAGTAACAGGATTGATGAGGTCTTTAATTTTATTTGTAAAATTTGTTGTCAAATATCCATGCTTTTCCAAAGACCACTGAATACTTTCCGCATCTTCTACATCTTTTTCTTCTGGACACAACTTGGCGCGTTCGCTTATTTCACTTGTTGTGAGCATAAATGATTTAGATTCTTCAGTCCCTAAGTCACAAGTTGGGTCGCAATAATATGTTCCACTGCCAGTCTCAATCTTGCAAATTTGGTGATTGGGAACAATGTATTTATATTTTTTTGCTTTTGCGTCTGCAATGTTACAATATGTGCTTGAACACAACACTCCCAGATCAGCACACAACAAGTTGTATAGCGACGCTATTCCAACACACACTGCTTTGCCACTCCAAAGAGCAGCAATATCTGAATCGAGTTTTAATTTAAGTGGCAAATTGCCTTTCGTATCCGTTTGGAACACCTTAGCGTTTGATGTGTCGTAAGAAATATAATCCGACATCCATCTGTATAATTTTGCCATGTTTTTGACATTGGGTTTTTGGTTTTTGCCACAAACTCTAGCAATTATTTGGTCGCACCTGTCTTTTGCTTTAGACAGAGCAATTGTTGAGTGTATAGCCTGTGGGTGCAAATTTTCGGACCAACAAAATGGGTCTGGACCTTCGTTAGAAAAGTTATCAAGTATCTCTTGCGCACCTTCATACTTATTGCATAGGTGACAATAAGTTGTTGTTGGCAAGGTTATCTTTGCATTAGGATTGCTTAATCTGGAATATGTGTCTAATATTTTATCGAAATTGTCAATATCATTCAAAACATCACAGCCACTTGCATCTAACAAGAATGTCTTAAATTGCCTTAATGGAAGATTTTTGTCCAAACCTATAATATGTTGCAATTTTTTGCAACCAAGAAGTGCTATTGATTCTAAGTGTGTGTTGTTACTTATGTCTAAATCTTTAACGTTTCTCAGATGAACCAAAACTAGTTCCCTTAAGTTTTTGCATTGAGATATTGGACTAAGGTCAGTTATTTGATGACGGTCAATAGCTTCTTCTACTTCTTTGTTTGCAGTAGCAACCTTAACATGCTCAACTGCGCTTGCATTATCATCGCAATTTGGTACATATTTCGATCGATTTATGTGAAAAGCATTGGTGCTTTTTATCCTAAGCGTTGTTAAGTTTGGCAAAAATTCAATTCCTTTTAGATCGGTTACACTTGGATCATGTTCATCTAACACAAGGGAGGTGATATTTAATAAATCTTCTTCCTTTAGTTGCGATGGCGAAGGCACTTCTGGTGTCAACATTTCAGTTTTACAATATTCCAAATATATTTTATCAAAAAGTGCGGGGTTATTTTTTCTTTCTAACATTGTTTTGTTCCTCCGCAACTAAAAAGCTCTGCAGTTCAGCTGTAGTTATGTCATCGTCATATATATCATACTTAATTTCTTTAACTGGAACATAATAGTCTACAGTTGGCAATTGAATATTGTCTACATCTATCATAGCTTATAGTTAACTCCTTGCTTTATTATAGCACATATTCGCAGAATTTCAATATGTTTTGTAAAATTATATGACACACAAAATTTTGCACTTTCAATATCGACATTGCTTTTGCAAAGATTGGTTAGTTTGCTTTGTTATATTGTACGTGTTTGCTATAATAACTTATAGCGACTAACAATAAGGAGCATAAAGTGGAAAAAATTAAAGATAGCTTCAAATATTTAATAATAGCCATAATTATGGTGGCTGCAATATTCTTTGTTGGGTGTAACCAAGAAGAGGTTGTATATGTTGGAACTAAGGACAATTCGTATAGATTCAATAGTTACAATATTGACATACAAGTTGATGAAGACCGTACTTGTGTGATTACAGAAGAGATTGAGGTAGAGTTCCTATATGGCTCTCACGCAGGTATAACAAGAGAAATTCCTAAGATTACGACTGCAAAGCGTGCTGACGGCACTAGCCAAACAATAATAGCCAAGGTGAAGAATTTCCAGATAATAAAGAATGGTTATCCGGAAAATCGAATCTATAACATTAGTGAGTCGGGCTCTTATTATACAGTAGACTTGGGATATGACAACAAAACAAATCAAAAATTTCACCATTATCAATACAGATATACTTATGTGCTGGGTAGTGACAATACAGAAGATTTTGACGAGTTTTATTTCAACATTGTAGGGCCATATTGGGATTGCGAAATGCACAACGTTACATATGCTGTTACATTACCAAAGCAATTTGATACATCTGGCGACAATGTGGGTTCTACATATGGCCCATATGGCTCTACCAATATTGCTGTGGTAACTATAGATAGCAGTGGCGACAAGGTTATCTTATCTGGTTCCATGGATTACTTAGATGCTTTCAATGCTTTAACAATAAGGGCACAAATGCCTAACAAATATTTCAATGTGGTTGTAATTAACGCAACAAAGATTGCTACAATCATAATTGTCTTGTTAAGTATTGCTCTAGTTGTTATAGCAGTAATGTTGTGGAAAAAGTATGGCAAAGATTATGAGATTACAAAGCCAGTTACTTTCTATCCACCACAAAATATGAGCCCAACAGATATGGAGCTCCATTATAAGAGTAAAATATCATCAAAGTCGACAATTGCAACAGTAATTTTGCTTGCCAACAAGGGTTATATTAAGATTACAGAAATCAAAGACTCTAATCGTTTTCAATTAGAGAAGTTGAAGGATTACAGCGAAAGTGATAGCAAAGAGAAGAGTATTATGGAAGATCTGTTCACATCTAATAATACTGTCGAACTTTCTGATCTGGGTGGAGAATTGTATTATTATACAATCACTCAGATGAGAAGATATAATAGTAAAAAGAAATATGAATCTATGTTCGAGCCGTCAAGCAAGAAATATTCTAATATGCTAACAATATTGATCTTGTTATGTAATTTGTTAGCAATTATTGTACCTGCCTTTGTATTGGAAACGGGTGATTATTTTATAATTGCTTTTATCACAATCTTTTTCTCATGTGCAACACTAGTGCAATATGCTAATATTAGGGACAAATTTGCAAGAGTTGTATCTATAACATTATATGTAGTTTATCAAATTGGAATATTAGTGGGGTTTTTCAAAATATATTTTCAATTTGAGTCTTGGTTATGGATATGTGAAATAGCCAATTATGTTGCCGTTGTTATTGCTCTGATATTTGTGGCAATTATGCCTAGAAGAAATAAGAAAGAAACTGAATTATATGGCGAGATATTGGCCTTTAAAGACTTCTTGGTTAGTGCCGAAAAAGGAAGATTAGAAGCACTAATCTGCGAAGATCCAGATTATTTCTTCAACATTCTACCTTATACATATGTGCTTGGGGTATCAGATAAATGGATCAAGAAATTAGACTTCTTAGCAATAGATAATCCTAACTGGTTGTCTACTCAAGATCGAACCTTTATATACGTTATGGTAAGAGTGGACAGGTCATTTACCGGCGCAGCAAGATCAATTTCGTACAGAACTATGCGATCGGGAAGTGGTGGATCCTCCAGTGGTGGCTTCTCTGGTGGAGGTGGTGGCTTCTCCGGAGGAGGTTTTGGCGGTGGCGGTGGTCACTCCAGATAATTCAAATTGTATCGCAAAAAATTGTATTAAATAAGCTTATTTTATTTGTGAAAATGTATTGACAACAGTTAAATTTTACTTTATAATAGATACGCAATTTGTGTAAAGTAAAGTTGGTTTACATTTACAACAATCCAAAATTAATTAATTAATTGTAAAATAACTAAAAAAAGGACAAAGATATGAAAAGAACATTCCAACCTAAGAAAAAACAAAGAAGTAAAGTTCATGGTTTTAGACAAAGAATGAAGACTCAAGGTGGCAGAAATGTTATCAAGAGAAGAAGAAACAGGGGCAGAAAAAAGCTATCTGCATAGATAGTGCCAAGTTTTTGACTTAACAAATCTACATTCTTTAACCAGAATTGTGGTTATTTAGGCGTAAACATTTTTGGTTTATGCCTTTTTGTTTTATAATAAAGATTAGAATTAACGCTTATATAATCTAACAGCAACAGTTTAATTGTTGGCTGGGAGTTTAAGTGTAAGAAAGGAAAAGATATTATGCTACAACAAGCTAATAGACTAAAGAAACGTAAAGAATTTGGATATATTTATCGCAATGGTACAGCGTTGTATTCCAAAGATTTGGTCGTAATGTATACAACCAATAAGTTCAAAAGAACTAAATTTGGCTTCGCAGTAAGCAACAAAGTAGGTAAGGCATATGTAAGAAACATAGTCAAAAGGAGACTTAGGGCAATTGTTAGGCTTAATATGGCAAGTGTTGTAAGTTCTAGAAACTATGTAATTATTGCAAGGCCAACAATTGCATCGTGCACATATGAAGATGTGGAGCAACAACTATTGCAACTTTTGTCAAAGGTGCAATAGGCAGAGGAGATATATATGTCAGTTGTAATAAAGATTATTACATGGCCTCTAAAAGCGCTTGTAATATTGTTAATTTACTTCTACAAACTAGTAATTTCTCCATTTTTGCCAAAAAAATGTTGTTATTACCCTACTTGTTCCTCTTTTATGTTGGAGTCTATCAAAGAATTTGGTATAATCAGAGGGTTAGTAATGGGTACTAAGAGATTGCTACGATGTAATCCAAAGGCAAAAGGTGGCATTGATTATGTGCCTTATAGCATAAAAGGAGAGAGTAAATGGATCTACTAATGGTGGCACAGCCAAGTGGCTTGTGGGAATCCATATTGTTTTGGCTAGAGTCTGGAATAGGCAACTATGCTATAGCTATTATCCTTATTACAATAATGATAAGGCTAATACTACTTCCAATAGACTTTGTTAATAAATATGTAACTAAGAAGAATAACATTAAGCAGATTGAGATGAAACCAGAGTTGGACAAGTTAAAAACAAGATATGGCGAGAATCGTGATTTGCTTAACAAGAAAACAATGGAACTATATAAGTCCAAGAACTATAGCGTAGGTGGCATGTGTGGAATATTGCTTGCATACTTAGTTGTAACTATGGTTGTGTTCTTTACATTGTTTGGAGCTTTAAATAATGTGTCTTATTATAAGATGTATACAGAATATGAGACAATTAGCACAGCATATCATACTTCTTATCAAGAAGTTATAGATGCAGGTGTCGTGACAGAAGGATATGATAGCCTTGAGATCTATGCAGATGCTTATGCTGGAGATAAGACAATTGAGGCATTCGAGAACAACAAGACGGGTTTTCTATGGATTAAGAGTATTTGGCGTCCAGATACTAGTGTTGGCTCTATTCTAGATTACAAAACTTTTTCGCAAAATGTTAGCAAATTGAAAGATGTAGAAGTGCCTCAAGAGGACGAGTATAACAAGGTTATGGGTGCTTTGCTAGATAGCAAAGAATACAGTGCGTGGAATGGATATTTTATCCTATGCGTGCTTGCCGCTCTTACCTCATTTGGATCTTTATATGTTAATCAATTAATTTCGAAAAGACGAGCCAAGAAGACTGCCAACAACTTGCTTGCAGCACCTGGAAGTGATGCAACTGCTAATAAAGGAATGTATATCATCATGCCTATTATTATGGGATTCTTCACACTACTTTATACGGCATCATTTGGTATATACATTGTTACAAGTCAACTGTTCGCATTACTTAGCAATATATTGACAACAACTATGGTGGACAAAATGATTGAGAAGTCTTTGAAACAAGACAAAAAAACAAGTTCTTCTTATGATAGAAGAAACGTCAGATAAAAAAGGGAGATAAACGCGATGAGAATTATAGAAGTAACAGCTAAAGATGTCGATGCTGCAATAGAGAAAGGTCTTCAGATGCTTGGCAAAAAAATTGATGAAGTCGGAATTAAGGTTGTAGACAAAGGCTCTATGCTTAAGAAAGCCAAGATAGAGGTTGCAGTATTTGATAGCGAAGAAGATAGACAAGAATTTGAGAAAATGCAGGCAAATACTTTAGACAAAGTCGAGAGCGAATTAGTTACAGAAGAAGCACAAGAGACAAGAGAATTAAACGAAGAAGAGCAAGCAATCTTTGATTATGTTAAGGAGTTTTTCGAAGGATTGCTATCTACTCTAGAAGTTGAAGGCAAGATCTATGCTCAAGTAGCTAACAACGATCTATATATCAAGCTTAGTGGCGAAGCTTTAGGAATGCTTATTGGTCATCATGGCGATACATTAGAAGCTACACAGTCTTTGATGAATACATTAATTAGAAATAAGTTTGACAAATATCATAAGAGAGTGTTCTTGGATGTCGAAGGATATAGAGATAAGAGAAAACAAAGCCTTCAAGATCTTGCATCAAGAATGGCTGCAAAGGTTATTAAGAACAAGAAAAGCCTTAAATTAGAGCCAATGAATAGTTATGAGAGAAGAATTATTCATTATTCTTTGCAGAACGTAGAGCACATTGGCACACATAGCGAAGGCGTAGAGCCTAATAGATGCCTAATTATAGACTATATTGCATAGTTCATATGCCAAGGTGTTGACACTATGACAAAAGAAGAGAAAAAGAAAAAAGAACTTGAGAATACGGCCAAGTTCAAACAGAAATATTTTGATTATTACGATGATGTCAAGACTCATACTGTGTCAAGATATGATTGGTAATTGGAGAAAAAATTTGACTAATTAGATTAGCCAAATTTTTTTATTCTGTAATTGCTTTTTTCTCTAAAACTATATTGAAAGGGCCGTCTATTATTGTATCTAAGTGCATGTGTGCACCAAAGACACCAGTCGCAACATGTTTTATTCCATTTTGTCGAAATTTCTCTGCCAACTCTAGATACAACTCGTTAGCATAATCTGGAGGCGCACTATGAGAGAAACTTGGCCTAGTGCCAGAACCAATCACTGCATTAAGCGTGAAATTGCTTACCACCATCACATCTCCGCCTATGTCTAATACGCTTTTATTTATTTTGTCGTTCTCATCTTTAAAAAGTCTAAGGTGAGAGATTTTTCTTGCCATATAATCCACAATCTCATGCGTATCGTGTTGATCCACTCCTACAAATACGATTAAGCCTTTGCCGATTTGTGATATCAACTTATCTTCTACACTAAGACTGCATCTGTGTGTTTTTTGAATTACAATGTTCATATTTTTGTCCTCTATCTATTAAGGATTCTACATAAGTTTTGCAAGTTTGTCAAACAAACAACTAACCTTATAAAGTTTGACTATTGGTTGTTGATTTGATACAATACAAAAGAACATACTAATGATAAATATATATATTAATATATAAAT
>CAJOPQ010000102.1 GCA_905236445.1 uncultured Clostridia bacterium | reverse complement strand
ATAATTTTTGCTCTTATTACAAGCATCATTGTCAATGTATATACTGAGAAAAAAGAAGAAAAAAATAAAGACGAGTAAGATAATTTAAGAGCTTATCATCAATTCAAAATAACAAACAATTTATAGCATTGACAAATGGTTGGTTAGCAATAGAATTGGGACGCAACAGATTATATTTACTATATTTTTTAGGAAATTGCAATCATGAAAAAAACTTTATTATTATGTTGGTTAGTTATTAGCGTAGTGCTTGTGCTTTTTTCTGGTAATAATTGGATTTCACTATTTGTAAATGAACAAGATGCTTGCTTTTGGGGGCCAAATAGCATAACACAAACTGTTGTATGTGTTGTTGGTGCAATAAGCTTAGTTTTTTCTATTATTTCTTTTAAAAAAAATAAAAATAAGCAAAAAAAGTAGTGTCAGCTTTGGCAAAATTTTTGCAAAATGTTCAAACAAAAAAAAGTCGGCAATTTGTATTTTGCTGACTTTTTTGTCTGCTTAATTTACTAGCAAAACTAGTAAATTAAATAGTCTTTATTTCTCTATGGCTTTTTTGATTTCTTTTGCAGTTCTCTTTAGAGTAAATAATGCAGCTAAAATAAATAAACCATCAAGAATTAGTGAAACACCAAAATAGATCATTACTGCTGAATGAGTTGCGCTAGAATATCTTAGAATTACTAGAGTTGCTCCGATAACAAATTCAACTAGACCGTAAACAAGATCTACCCACCAGCCTTTAGCTTTAGCTCTCTTTTGGTCGAATGCTGAGCCCATATACTGAATACCAACAACTGACAAAACTATGCCAATAATTGCGATATAAAGATCTGGAACGTAAAACAAAAGCAAACCAAGACCCAAATAGAAGGCTCCGTCTATAAATTGAGATGCATCAATTTGTTCTTTGAAAAATAGGAAATATCCTATAAGCCAGATTGCTCCAACTATTGTTAGGATACCTGCCAAAATTTTGATCGTTACGTCAAATGAAGTCTCTGGAACTGATATGAATAGTATACCAAAAACTATCATTACTAATGCCAAGCAAATTGTTTTTGTTTTTTCCATTATAATAAATTCTCTCATAATAATCTCCTTTTTTAATGTTTTTTTGTTTGTTTTTTTATAGATGTTTAATTTTGCCTATTCATCACCCCCTTAAATAATAACATAAAATAATTAGAATAATGGTCTAAAAATTGCTAATATAGAATTAATAAATTGTGTAAATTTATTTATCTTTAGATTAGAAAAAGATTGTTGTTCCGATACTTCAAATAATTGTTTAAAATCTTTATTCATGTCATTGGCAAAGTCTTTATCCACAACAACGGCACCACACTCGTAGTGATGAACTAGACTTCTGTAATCTAGATTGATAGTGCCTATGAAGGCAAGTTTTTCGTCCACAAGCATTTGTTTTGAATGAATAAATCCCGGGGAATATTCGTAAATCTTAACGCCCGCTTGCATAAGATATTTGTAGCATGCTCTTGTCATACCAAATACTATTTTTTTGTCAGGAATGTGTGGAGTAATAATCCTTACATCTACACCTTTCAGTGCGGCGTTGCGCAGAGCCATAGTTAGATTGTTGTCTATAATTAGATAAGGAGTTGTTATATATATGCTATGTTGTGCTGAGTCTATCATATTGATGTAATTATTTTCGCCTACTTGTTCTACATCGTAAGGTGTTGGTCCACAGCCAAAAGGGTGTACATATCCACCATTTTCGAATTCTTTATATGTAATGTTAAGATATTTATCATAATCAGAAAATTTGTTTTGACTAATATCGTATATTTCCAAAAACAGCAAAACCAAGTTCTTTACAGCGGGACCTTCTATTCTTATTCCCGTATCCTTCCAGTGACCAAATGGGTGTATTCGATTGATATATTCATCTGCTAGATTAATCCCACCAGTATAACCAACCTGCCCGTCTATAATGGCGATTTTTCTGTGATCTCTATTGTTGTGAATGCCGGACACTACAGGAACAAATGGATTAAATTTGTAGCATTGAATTCCTTCTTTTCGCAATTTTTTATGGAAATTGCTACGTATTTTTCCTGCTGTACCAATATCGTCATACAATACTCTAACCTCAACACCTTCTTTTGCTTTTTGCACAAGGATTTCATGGATTTGATTCCACATATATCCATTGTCTATTATAAAATATTCCAAAAAGATATAATTTTTGGCCTTTCTTAAATCTTCTAGCAAAGAATCGAAATACTTTTCGCCCAAGTCAAAATATTTCAATTTATTGCCCAACGTTCCTGACATATGTGTTGTGTTAATAAGATATTCTCTTATAACACAATTCTCAGTTAGATAATCTTCCACTTGTTGTGTGTCATTGTTGCTTTGACTTGTGTATTCAATCTTTTTTTTGTTGATTTTTGCGATCATTTTTCTTTGTTTTCTGCTAGGCCTATTATTAGAAATTGTTACATACAACACTAATGCAAAAATAGGTACAATTGTAAACGCAACAAGCCAAGGCATTTTTAGTTCCGGACTCTGCTGTCTATTAAGCAAGTTGAGATATGCCAGAAATCCAAGTATTGCAGATATTATCTGCACTGTCAATATATTGTTAAAATATCTAAATGAAAGCACAATAAATGCCAATTCAATCAGAATAGCAAGTGCAACTAGAATGGTCCTACTAAATAAAAGTTTTAAAAATTTCATAACAAATCTTATTCCTCTGTAAATTCATATTTTTCATAATAAGGTTTTAGAATTCCTTTATAACCAGTCTTCCAAGGTTTGTTTGGACCAAGATAGTGTATAATTATATTATGCTCATCAACCCATTTTTTATCTATTTTCTTTCTATGATGGCGATTGTATTTTGCAATCTGCCTATCAGACAAATTATAAATTCGTGAGTCTATAAGCCCTATTTTGTCTCCATACAAAGCAAATATGATATCTTCGTCATATAAAGCCATTGCTCTTTTGTGATTATTTATAAACTCTACAATGTCATCGATTTTGACAACTTCTCTCATTTTGGACAAGTTCATCAACACAACACCAGTATTAGGGTAGATGCGTTTTCCCGTTAAACTTAGTCTCAAAGAATTGAACCAAGTTAAAACTTTGCCTACATTAGTAGTCGCCAAGAATAAATTATCTCGAAAGTCCATGTTGTACAAATCTTCTAGATTGCCTTTTACTATTACATCTACATCTAAGTATAGAATTCTATCCAACTGTTCGGGCAACACTTCTGCGGCAAGAAGTCTATAATAAATTTCAAAAGGATAACGCCTGACCGTTGGGGCATGTTGAAATATTGCATCACTTACTTCAATAAAGTTAATATTTAGATTGTCAAATTTCGCGTTTTGCAATATGTAGTTTTTGTCATCTTCTGTTAATGTTGTGTGCAGGCAATAGACATTTATTTGTAAGTCTCTATTGTTATCGCAGAGTGACTTAAGCATAACACACATTAAATGTCGAAACTTTGAATTTATGCTAACCAGAATGTTCATTTGCCAATTTTCTCCATCTTGTTTATTTAATAAATTTGTTGATTGCCTCGGCTCTTAGATTCTGATATTCTTCTTCAGTAATCATATCATTTTGACGAAGT
>CAJOPQ010000101.1 GCA_905236445.1 uncultured Clostridia bacterium | reverse complement strand
ATGTCTATGACAACATAAATAAGACTTTTTGTCACAAAGTATATACTTGTTGATAAAGTGTACAAAAAACAAAAATATTAAAATTATTGATTTTGCCTAAAATAAGCCATTTTTTAAAAATTTGATTTTATAAAGAATATTAATTAATAAAGTAATAAGTTGTTGGTTTATCTGCTTTTATAGTCGGTTATATAGTAATAAATTATAGTCTGATTGTTAAAAGATTTGAATATTTTATAGTTAATAATATTTATCAAAGGCTAAATAAAGCTATATTTTGAAATTTATTATTGTCTATTGTTTATTTATTATATATTGATAAGAATATTTTGATCCTTAATAATATTATATATATATATTAATATGATCTATATCATATAATATAGTATATTATATATTATATATCATATAGATAATACTTAGATATATGATATATAAAAGTATAATTTGCATCTAATTTTTTTGCAAAATGCAAAACTTTTAAATTGGTATTTACTTTTGAGGTATAGTTGTGTTATACTTAATGGTGTATTATTTTATATTTTTTGTATAGATAATTAGTATGATGGAGTTAAATTTTTATCAAAATTTAATGTATTAAATGTAAAATTTTTAACATTTTTATTATATCAAAAATTTAAAATAAACACAAATATTATATATTTATTGTCAAAAAGTTAATAGTTTTTAACAACAACAAGGTGATTTATGGAAGAAAATACAATTTGTGCCATATCAACTCCTATTGGTGTTGGTGGTATATCTATAATAAGAATAAGTGGTAAAGATGCAGTGATGATAGCTGACAAATTATTTGTAACTAACAACAATTTAAGCGTGTCAGACTTTGAACCAAGAAAATTGTACTTTGGTACTGTTACAACCAAAAACTTTCAAGAGAAGTGTTTGTGTGTGTATTTTAAAGCCCCTGCTTCTTATACCGGAGAGGATATTGTTGAGTTTCAATGTCATGGTGGAATAAAACTTGCTTATGGTGTACTTGATGAATGTATTGCATCTGGTGCAAAACTTGCCGAAGCTGGAGAGTTCACTAAGAGAGCATTTCTTAATGGTAAGTTGTCTTTGGAGCAAGCAGAAGGTGTGATAGATGTAATCAATAGTGAATCTGATAGTCAGATAAGGGCAGGATATAATTTAATGCAAGGAAGGTTGAAATCTAGCATTGATAATATTCAATCGAAGCTCACAGATTGTTTGGCAAAGCTTGAAGTAAGTATGGATTATCCTGAGGAAGATCTTGATGAAGAAACTAAGCAGGATGTTTCGAGTGAATTATTAGATGTGAGACAATGTTTGAGTGATTTGTATGCTACGTCTAGTTACGGAATGTGTATTAAGAATGGAACTAAAGTTGTTATACTTGGTAAAACAAATGTAGGTAAGAGTAGTCTGATGAATGCAATGCTTAATTTCGATCGAGCGATTGTAACAAATATTCAAGGTACAACAAGGGATACTTTAGAAGAATCGTATGAATACAAAGGTGTTAAGTTTAACATAGTTGATACTGCAGGTATTAGAGAGAGTGAAGATTTAGTTGAAAATATAGGAATTGAAAAATCAAAAAATTCCATAAATGTAGCCGATATTATACTTTTCGTTGTAGATGGTAGTAAACATATAGATAATTATGACAGAGAAATAATCAAATTACTTAAAAACAAGAATAATGTTTTGTTAGTAGTTAACAAATCAGATTTAAAATCTTGTATTGAAGTATCAGAAATTCCTTTTGAAAACAAAAAATATGTTTCTGCTAAGAATAATGACAATATAACAGAATTGAAAGAAACTATATACAGCATTGTTTTTGATAACAATGTAAAGAGTGACGGTGTAATGCTTACCAATATGCGTCACATTAATGTAATCAAGGAAGCTATACAATTAACAAATCATGCAATAGATGTGGCCAAAAGCGATATTAATCTAGATTTGATAAGTTTGGATATTAAGAATATATGGCTTAAGTTAGGCGAAATCACTGGCGAAAGTGGTGTTGAAAAAATTATTGATACTATATTTAGCAAATTTTGTGTTGGAAAGTAAACTTAGCAATACTTTTAAATGGTATTGCTTTTTTTGTAAATAAAATATATAATAGATGTTAGACGAAAGTAGACTTTTACGTTAAAATAAAAAGCTTAGCAAAAAATACTTATAACAACAACGTTTAACGAGGTTGATTATAAAGTAACATAGGAGAAAATATGGATTATGATATTATAGTAATAGGTAGTGGACATGCAGGTGTTGAAGCTGCGTGCGCTGGCGCAAAGATGGGATTAAAGACACTATTATTAACACTTAACCTAGATAGTATTTCTTTTCTTGCGTGCAATCCTAGTATTGGTGGAACGGCGAAAGGACATCTGGTGTGTGAAATAGATGCACTTGGTGGTGTGATGGGCTACATGGCCGATAAAAATACAATCCAAAGGCGTATGCTAAATGCATCCAAAGGTGCTGCCGTTCAGAGTCTGAGGGCACAAATAGACAAAGTGTCTTATCATACAGAAATGAAGAAAATGTTAGAGAATTTAGACAACCTAGATATCATTCAAGGAGAAGCAAGTGATATTTTGGTTGAAGATGGCAAAGTTGTCGGTGTTGCTACAGCACAGAAAAATGTATACAATTGTAAGGCCGTTGTTGTTGCAACAGGGGTATATTTAAATAGCAGAATTATTATAGGAGATTATACTAAAGATTGTGGACCTAACGGATTTTCTAACTCTACTTCTCTTACTGATTCGCTGGTAAGATTGGGTTTTGAAATCAAAAGATTTAAAACGGGAACCCCTGTCAGAGTGCATTCCGACACTATAGATTATAGCAAATTAGAAATTCAAAAAGGCGATGACGATATTCAAAACTTCTCATTTATTACCAAAAAACCACCACGAAATGTCATAAACTGTTATTTGACATATACTACACAGACTACACATGATATTATTAAGAACAACTTGGATAAGGCTCCAATGTATACTGGTCTTATTACCGGTGAAGGCCCTAGATACTGCCCTAGCATCGAAACTAAAGTAGTTAGATTTGCCGATAAGGATCGTCATCAACTGTTTTTAGAGCCAGAAGCTTTAAGTACAAAGGAAGTCTATGTACAGGGATTTAGCACATCTATGCCAAGTTATATTCAACAAGATATGGTGCATAGTTTGCCGGGGCTAGAGAATGCACACATAATGCGTGATGCTTATGCTATAGAGTATGATGCTATTGAGAGTACACAACTTTATCCAACTTTGGAATGTAAATTTGTGCATGGATTGTTTACTGCTGGCCAAATTAATGGCACAAGTGGATATGAGGAGGCTGGTGCACAAGGTATTGTGGCTGGAATCAATGCAGCAAGATATGTTCAAGGTCTAGATCAAATGATATTAACCAGAGATAATAGTTACATAGGTGTACTTATAGATGACCTTGTAACCAAAGGAACAAATGAGCCTTATCGAATGATGACAAGCCGTGCAGAATATAGATTGTCTCTAAGACAAGATAATGCAGATCTTAGATTAACAGAAATTGGAAGGAAATTTGGCTTAGTAGACGATAAAAGATATCGAATTTATAAAAAAAGATTAAGAAATTTAGCAAAAATACGCAAAATTCTAAATGAAAGATATGGAATTAACTCTAACTTGGCGAAATTATTTGCTCAAAAGAATGAAAACTTTCCTTCTACTGGCCTATCTTTGAAAGAGGCATTGAGAAGATCTAATATAACTATTGACGATATAGTCAACTTAGATAAGGAAAAATTTGCAATTTTCAATAGATATGATTTACAAGAAATAGAAATTGAAGAAAAATATAGTGGATATTTATCTAGGCAAGAGATTCAGATTGCACAAGCGAAAAAAAATGAACAAACGCCTCTTGATATTAATCTTGACTACTCAAATATAAAAGGTCTGAGAATCGAGGCACAACAGAAGCTTAACAAGATTAAACCACTTTCACTTGGTCAGGCTAGCAGAATATCTGGTGTGAGTCCTGCTGATATTGCTGTGCTAACCGTTTATCTTAAGACAATAAAATTGGCTAAATAAAGCCATTTTATTGAATTTTAAAATATTTTCATTATGTAAGCAAAATACGATCTAGGAGAATAAGAAATGGAATATCAACAATTTAATAACATTATAACCAGATATGGGCTATCCCCTATTAGTTGTCAACAATTTGATAACTTTGTTAAATACTATAGATATCTCATAGAGGAAAATTCCAAATATAATTTAACTGCAATAGTTGACGAAGAGGAAGTATTTATCAAGCATTTTCTCGATAGTATCCTGAGTTCTAATCTTATTAAAGATAATTCAAAAGTAATTGATATTGGGTGCGGTGCTGGTTTTCCAAGCATTCCCCTCAAAATTATTAACCCAACAATTCATTTAACGTTGTGTGATGCTGTAAATAAAAAAGTGGAGTTTGTTAACAAATTATCTACTAAAGTCCTTGAATTATCAAATGTAACCCCTATTCATGCTAGATGCGAAGATCTTGCAAAAAATCCAAAATATAGGGAAAAATACGATTTTGCAGTATCTCGTGCAGTAGCTCCTCTTAATATTTTACTAGAATATTTAATTCCATTTATAAAAGTCGGTGGCAAATGTATAATATACAAAGGTAAAAATGCAGATGTAGAGATTGAAAACGCAATATCAGCGATCAAACTTCTCAATTGTGAATTAGCTGATAGAATTCATTATCACATTGACGAGATTGATAGCGATAGAGAAATTTTAATCTTTAACAAAGTTAAGCCAACAGACAATAATTACCCAAGACAAAACAATAAAATTAGAAAAAATCCCCTATAATTAGGGATTTTTTATTTTTTTGAAAATTTATTTATTTTAGAATTATTAGAGTTTTCATCAATCTGCACAGATTATATCTATCGCATATTAATTTAACAAACCTGTCCAACCTGTAGATTTTCTAGATTAATAAGTGATTTATATTCTATACTGAATGCATTATCTACAACCAATAATAAATGCAGTTTTGTTAACAATTTTATTTATCCATAATGAAATAAAGTGTATTTAAATTATATCATATATTGTTTTTCTATAATCATATCGTTAATACAAAACATATAAGATTTTAGTGAAATAATCTAATCGGCAATATTTTTCGCTGTTTTAGTATTAATTTTAAAATGTTTCACATGAAACATTATAATAAAATACAAAAATTTGTTTTCATATATTTATGTTCTGTTGAATTGATATAAATACAATTTGATTAATAATAATATAGCAAGTCATCAAATTAATTAAACTTAACATCAAAATATAATATAAACAAAGTTTGGTATATGGATAAACATTATTAAAGAAAATCTATCAATATTTATTATAAAAAAGTTTCACATGAAACAATTAAAAACTATAAAGCGTTTATCACAAATTTGTTATTAGTATAATAAAGAATATTATATATAATAAGATATGTTAATATAATATATTATATAAATGTTTCACGTGAAACTTTTTCATGGCTAACACAAAAAATTTTTAACGTATTTTAACACAAAAAAATTTAATTTTTTAATAAAAATGTTTCATGTGAAACAATCTTATGATTTGTCAGTCTAATTAACACAAACCTGAGATGCTAAAAAAGTAACAAATAAATTATATGCAAATATTATATTCCAAAGTGATTAAAAACGAATGTTGGAAAATATTATAAATACGGCTTAATTTAGCTGTTTTTACATTATTTAAAATAAAAAATATATAAAAATTTTTTTAAAAATTGTAGCAATTATATTTGGTTTTTATAATCTGTATATGATATACTTAGCAAAAATTAAAGAAATAAAGAAGGTATGTATGGGTAAAATTGTTGCATTTCTTAATCAAAAAGGTGGGGTTGGCAAAACGACAACTTGCGTCAACATGGCTAGTTATTTGGCCACTATGGGACATAAAGTCTTACTACTCGATATTGATCCTCAAGGAAATGCTAGTTCATCTTTTGGTTTTGATAAAGAAAAAAAGTATAAAACGATATATGATGTAATGACTAACGGTGTTGCAATAGATGAGGTTATTGTACCTACAAAAGTGCAAGGTTGTGATTTGATTCCGTCTGATGTTGATCTTGCTGGGGCTGAAATTGAAATGGTTCAAATGAAAAAAAGGGAATACATTCTAAAGGATATTCTGGCTGATATTAAAGATGTATACGATTTTATCTGTATAGACTGCCCTCCATCACTTGGACTTATTACAATTAATGCGCTAACTGCGTGCGATTCTGTACTTATTCCTATAGTATGTGAATTCTTAGCGTTAGAGGGTATAACGCAGTTAATGTATACAATTAAGTTAGTTAAAAAACACCTAAATGAAGCCATTTCTATAGAAGGTGTTGTGCTTACAATGAAGAATAATAGAAGCAACCTATATAATAGCGTGTCTGACAACTTGAAGAAGTATTTCAAAGATAAGGTATACGATACAGCGATTCCAAGGAATATAAGACTTGCAGAGGCGCCAAGTTATGGTGAGCCAATTGTCCTATATGATAATAAATGTGCAGGCGCTGTTGCTTACAAAGAACTTACAGAAGAATTTATAAGGAAACAAAAATAATAAAAAGAGGTATTAAATATGAGTGGTAGACTAGGTAGAGGTCTAGATTCTTTATTAGGAATTCTAGACAGAGATGAAGAAGTGGCTGATATTCTTGAGAATAAAAGCGAGCCAGAAAAGAAAACTGTATCAGTAGAAAAATCAAACAACAATGCTAATGATAACACTCTTGTCGAAAATTCAGGCGTTGTTGACATAAATATGGCACTTATTGACAACAACACAAAGCAGCCAAGAAAAAATTTTGATCCTGTTTCACTAGAAGAGTTGGCGCAGAGTATTAGAGAATATGGTGTTGTTCAACCAATTATTGTAGTGCGTAATGGCAAAAGATACACTATAGTTGCAGGCGAGAGGCGTTTTAGAGCAAGTAAAATTGCTGGATTAAAAACTATTCCTGCTGTTATTAGAGATTATAATGATATGCAAATCAAGGAAATTGCTTTGCTAGAGAATATTCAGAGAGAAGATCTTAATCCTATAGAAACAGCGAGAGCATTAAATGAGCTTATGGAAGAGTTTAATTGGACTCAAGAAATAATTTCAAATAAATTTGGCAAAAGCAGATCTGCAATTGCTAACACAGTTAGACTTCTGTCTTTATCTCCAGAGGTAATTAAGCTAGTTGAGGAGGGCAAACTTAGTGCAGGGCATGCAAGAAGTCTAGTTGTTGTATCTAATCCTGATGTGCAATTAAGTCTGGCAAATATGGCTATTTCGAAGCGAATTACTGTTAGAGATATGGAAAAAGCGGTAAAAGAAGCTCAACAAGGTAAAACAAAACACAAATCTAGCAACAAAACTCTACCTTTAGAGTTGCAAAATTTCGAGAATGAAATAACCAAATCAATAGGCACAAAAGCTAAAATTGTTGGAAATTCCAAGAGGGGAAAGATTGTTATTAGTTATTACTCCTCTGATGATTTAGACAAAATCTACGAAATTTTCAAAAAACAAAATAAAATATTAGACGTATAAGTCTAGAAAATTTTTAATGAAATGCATACTTGTATTTGACATTTTATACACAAACTTGCAAAAGAAAAACAATAGACACTTGATAGATTTTCTAGATTTATTTAATTAATAAATCAAATTTAGATTAATGAAAAATTCGTAATTATTAACGAAAAAAAGAACCATACAGTAGCAGTATAGTTCTTTTTTGTTGCAGTAAACTCTATAATATTTAGTCTTCTGTATCGTCTATATTAACATTTGCTTCATAAGTTAATCAAGAAGTAGTATAAGTTTTTCTATTGGCATGAAGCGTTATTGGACTTTGTGTTTTTCCAACCTTGAAAAAGGTGGGTTATGTAGGACTTTTTTGCAATCTGCGAAAACCAAATAAATACACACTCTTGCTAAAATGTTTCACAAGTAACAATTGTCAGTTATCCACAAAATAAGCAAAAATGTGCAAAAATCAAAAATAGTCTTGAAACTTGCTTTTGTTTGTGGTATAATACAATTAGGAAAATGTGGCAAGTCCAAGAATAATCAATTCAAAATTAGTCACAATCTAATAACTGGAGATAAAAAATGGCAGAATTAAATAGAGTAGAATATCTTAGGCCGATAGAAGAAGCAAAGCTCAGCTCAGCTGAGAGAAAGCAGTATCAAAAAGATTGTAAAAACATAAGAAAAGCTATGAGAGCGCTTGTAGCATATCAAGACTCTAATATAGATATTTATGGAGAGCACAAAGACAGCGTGACGTCGCTTGCAGGAAATTATGGATTAAGCAAAGATCTTAGTTTGTTTAATAGACAGATACTTAGATATTTTGTAGGTGATAGTTACTATCAGTCAATGATTCAACCAAAATATATTGCAAAAGCTGACTACGATAGTGCTAGCCCAAGTGATAAAAAATATTTGGACAAAGTTTATTCTCCAATAGACTACTTTGATACACCTATGTTATACCATTTCTACAAATTCAGAGAGGCTTTTATCAAAGAAGACAAAAGGCAAAGGTTGGCTTGGTATGCTGGCAAAGAGAAAAAAGCGACTTTGGAGCAAGTTCTATCTCGTGCTAGAGAGTCTTATTTTGGTAAACCAAACGCACAAAATATGTATTTCGAGCCAAAAGATCTTGTTTTGTCTAGCGAGCCTATTGCTAGTTATACTAATATCACTCGCAGACAAGATAAGTATAAAGACACTGCACAGTTTGCAGATGAAGTAACTGTATTAGACGAGATTAAGCCCGCGATTGTTGAATATATGATATCTTATGCTGAGAAAACAAAGCCAGATTACAAGAAAGAAACTAGCGCACTTGCCCCATCATATTACATATCTGCAGGAAACTATTTGAAAAAATGCATCTTTACAAAACCTGCAAAAGAATATATGTTGGGTTTGTATGGCAAAACATTCAGTGATGAAGAAAAAGCAAGGCTAGATTCTATCATTAACGAATCCAATTCAAAGGCAACATCTGTAGGCGACAGCAACACTCCTAATAAAAGTACTACTGTAGTATTTACTGCGAAGCCAAAGGAAATGGCGCAGACGCCACTTGATCCATCATTTGTGGATAATTCAAGAGAACCTCAGAGTTAAAAAAATATCACATTAAGCCGTTGAAAGTTGCTAAGAACAAATTTTTGTTCTACAAAAAACAATATCAACGGCTATAAACTTTGAAACTAGTAGAACAAAAAACAACTTACCTTTATAAAGATAGGTTGTTTTTTAATAGTTTTGATTTGATTTTGATTTTGCATAACTGAATTTCGCAACTTGAAGTGGCATATCGTATCAAAAATTTGATGTAGATATCATGAGAAAATAATTCCACAGATTTGCACAACATCGTCATAATTTTATTATAATGAAACTATTCCAAACAACTGACAAACTTTTTGCTGTAATAGGACATCAAATGAGGAACGCATATTTTAACTCGTCATTTATTT
>CAJOPQ010000100.1 GCA_905236445.1 uncultured Clostridia bacterium | reverse complement strand
TTATTATATCATATAATTAATAATTTTGCAAACACAAGATTTATTAATTCTAAGATAAACTTAATGGATTAGTTTCAACAAAGATTGAGCATTTTCTTTGATTAGCATCTTGTAGAATGTTATATATTTTTTGCTGTAATATCTGACTTAATTCTACATCATATCTTAGTATTATTTGAAATCTATATTTATTTTTCAGTTTGTTTAACGGTGACTGCATTGCTTGCAAGAAATAAATTCTATCTTTGTATTCCACTTTGACATCTTTAAGTTGATAAAATATATCTCTAGTCACGTCTCTGGCAACATCTTCACTCTCATTACTAATTAGAATTCTGACAATCTCGGCAAATGGAGGAAAATTCGTAGTTTTTCTTAAATTAATTTCTTTCTCATAGAACTTCTTATAGTTATAATTTGCAACAAGATTATAGACGTAATTTTTAGGAAAATATGTCTGTAGTACAACTCTACCCTCTACATCACTTCTTCCTGCTCTACCTGCCACTTGCGTAATTAGTTGAAATGTCTTCTCACTTGCTCTATATTCACCAAAAAACAAACTCAGATCAGCATCAAGAATACCAACCAAATCTACAGCAGGAAAATCATGACCTTTCGCAATCATTTGAGTCCCAACTAGAATAGACGGTTTTGTATTAGAAAATTCAGTCAAAATTTTTGCATGTCCATCTTTAGTCTTGGTAGAATCTACATCCATTCGAAATACAGGCACGCCAAATAAGTTTTGCAATTCCTCAACAACTCGCTGAGTCCCAACTCCACCCAATTTAATTTCATCACTACCACAATTAGGACATTTAGTAATAGCCCTATATCTATTGCCACAATAATGACACTTCAATTCATTACATTCCTTGTGATAACTAAGTGTAATATCACATGACGTGCATCGTGGTATATATCCGCATGACCTACAACTTAAATAACTTGCAAAGCCTCGCCTGTTAATGAAAATCATTGCTTGATTGCCATGTTTTATAGTTGTAGAAAGTTCTTGTAACAATTTATTAGAGAAAATTCCATTGTTGCCACTTCTAAATTCCGGCAACATATCAACTATTTCTATCCTTGGCATTTCCTTATTGTTAGCCCTAATAGGAAGCTCTAATCTTGTAAACTCGCCAATTTCGGATTTATAGTAACTCTCAATATTAGGAGTCGCGCTACCCAGAACTAGAGGACAATTGTTATATTTTGCTCTAATTTGAGCCACTTTGTAAGTCTCAAATCTTGGATTGTTGTCGGATATATAGGAATTGTCATGTTCCTCATCAATGATAATCACACCTAAATTGGTTATAGGCGCAAAAATGGCACTTCTGGCACCTATAACTATAGTTGCTCTACCATCATAAATTTTCTTCCATTCATCATATTTCTCGCCAGCACTAAGACCGCTGTGTAATACAGCAACATTCTCTCCAAAAATGTTTTCAAAGATTCCACACATCTGTGGTGTTAAAGAAATCTCTGGAACAAGCATTATAGCTGTTTTTGAATTCTTGATACATTCCTTAATAATTCTTATATATACTTCTGTTTTGCCACTGCCAGTAACACCATGAAGTAGAAAAGTCTGAAAATCAGAACTTAAAACTGTAGTTACAGCATTTTCTTGATATTTATTAAGTGTAACTACTTTGTTCTCTTTTTTTAAAGTCGCAGTTTTCCTACGCTTTTCTTTTTTTGTCTCCAGCAAAATTCCTTCTTCTAATAATTTGTTAATGCAACTTGAGGTAAACATTTTAGATAGAGTAGTATAATTTTCTTCTAATTTATTCTGCAAATATGCATAAACTTTATGTGGATTCTTGGAGTTTTTTGGTAAAGATTGAAGGTAGTTATCTATATCGCAATCATTATTTAACCTTAATATTTTTGAATACTGTGTCTTAATCTGACCATTTCTAATTTCTGATGGAACAACAAGTTTGATTAAGTCAATATATTTCAAATAAAACTTTGATTTCATCTCATGGATTAGATATAGTATTTCTGGCTTAATAACTTGTTGAAGTACGACTTCTTTAATAGGTTTCAGCTTATCAATAGAATAGGAAGATGTGTCTTTGATTGCTAATACATATCCTTCGATATACCTCGAGCCAAATGGCACTACTACCATATCTCCATTATTGACCAAAAAATCTTCAGGTATTATATAATCAAATACCCTATCAACTTGACTATTAACAACATCAACTATAATTTCGGCAAATTTCATCATATGTATTATATTGAATAACTGCACAATTTCAAAAATATTTTATTGAAAAAAAAGAAAAAATCTATTTTTGCAAATAGATTTTTATTCCTCTTCAACTGGTTTTGTAATATCTTCCTCTGCTACTACTTTGCCCTCATAAATTTCTTCTACAGCACGAGAAACTTCTGGAGATTGATTTAACTCTTCTTGAGACAAAGTTCTTTGTAAGAATTTGGCTCTCTTACCTGCAAGAACTGCTAACTTATATGGATTGCCAACTTGCTTAATTAATTTATCAATTGGTGGTTCTAGTAACATAACATTTGCTCCTTACATTGCTTTTATCGCTAAATAGTATAACTAAAAATAAAAAATATTTCAACCTAATTTTATAAAATTTTATATTTTTTTAAAAATTAATTATTTAGCATCTTATTCAGTTTTTCTTCTGTTATAATTTCAATATTTAATTGCAAAGCTTTATCGTATTTGCTACCGGGATTATCTCCAACAATAACATAGTCAGTATTTTTACTAACCGAAGATGAAACTTTTGCACCTATCTCCATTAATTTATTAGTTAGATCGGTTCTTGAATAATTGTCTAAAGTACCGGTTATTACTACAGTTTTGTTATAAAATGGACTGTTATAATCAACATTTCTTTTGTTATAAATTATTTCTATCCCTGCTTCTAGTAGGTCTTGAATTAACTTTAAATTTTTAGGATCATTAAAATAATTAATAATACTATCTGCTACAACCTCTCCGACGTCGTCTATAGCAACAAGGTCTTCTTTCTTCGCATTAATTAACTCGTCTAGACTATTATACCTTTCTGCTAAGTCAAATGAAGTCTTTTCACCTATATTGTCAATTCCAAGTGCAAAAATAAAGTTTGCAAATTTGCATTTTTTGCTTTTCTCTATACTATTCAAGAAGTTATCGGCTTTAAGATCTTTAAATTTGTCTAATTGAAGCAATTCTTCTCGAGTGATATAATACAAATCAGCTGGTGTGTTAATATCCAACATTTCTCTAAACTGCTTTATAGTTTTACCACTAACTCCCTCAATATTCATCGCATTTCGCGAACAAAAATGAATTAGATTTTGACAAATTTGACTAATGCAATTAACCTTGTTAGGACAGAATAGATTTGCACCGTCTTCTACTAGTTTACTACCACAATATGGGCATACTTCTGGCTTTGGAATATCTATACTATTATCAAAATGTCTGGCAACGTTAAGAATCTCAGGAATGACTTCGTTACTACGCCTTATAAAGACTGAAGAATTAACTTTGACATCTTTTCTCTTAAGATCGCCATAATTATTCAACGTTGCTCTTTTGACTGTTGCTCCAGCAAGTTCTACAGGATCAATTTCGGCAATTGGAGTAAGTCTACCAGTTCTTCCCACTTGCCATACAATATTTCTTACAATACTAGTTTTTTCTTGTGCTTCGTACTTGTATGCCATCGCCCATTTAGGAAATTTATTAGTATATCCTATTTCGTCTCTTATTGCAAAATCATTAATTTTGACAACAGCACCGTCTATCATAATATCAAGGCTATCTCTTACATCATTAATTGCCATTATTTTATCTAAGACATCTTTATGATTACAAATATAGAATATGTCCCATACATCGAATCCATTATCTATTAAGAACTTATGGCATTGCTCTTGCGTATTGATGATATTATCTTCAATCTCTAATATGTCATACATATATAGATTTAGATTCCTTTCCTTAACAACACTTAGATCTAGATTCCTTATTGCTCCGGCAGCAGCGTTTCTTGCATTTTTCAATGGTTCGTTAGTATGCTTGTTATATTTTTCCAAGACACTATTTCTTATCATTGCTTCACCCATAACCATTAAATGCTTTTTGTATTTAATAACTTTAGGAAATGAATTAATCATAGATACTTGTTTTGTTACATCCTCTCCAACAATTCCATTTCCTCTGGTTGCAGCTTGCACCAACTCACCGTTTTCGTATCTTGCAATAATTCTTAAGCCGTCATACTTAACCTCAACAGTAAACTTATCTACTCCATATTTGCTATATAAGCCATTGACCCAATCTTGCATTTGTTGAGTTTCATTGCATTTATTTAGAGAGAATAATTTGGTCGGATGAGTTACTTTGCTAAAACCTTTTAGAATCTCACCCCCAACATTCTGAGTGGGAGAATTTGGCAAAATGTATCCCGTTTTTGTCTCCAACTCAATTAATTCTGATAACAACTTGTCCCAGTCATCATCAGATATTGTTGGATTATCTAAGGTGTAATAATTATAATTATGTTCATTAATTTCTTTAACTAATTCATTAATTCTGAGTTTTTCGTCCATATCTTACCTTATTTTAAAATCTTTAAAGGAGCAAAATCTAATGATAATTTTTTCACTCCAATTTTATCGAAATTACACGATGCATAAGTGGCTCCATCAACATTTTCTAGTGCAACAACCACACCTACTCCGAACTTAGGATGGAACACTTTTGTTCCAATTTTGTAATCACTAAATTTACTAGAATTGTTAGACTTGGTCGATTGAAAATTAACAAAAGCAGATTGAGGCACAAAATCGCTCTGATATGCAGGTTTCCTGCTGTAGCCATTGTCCCAATCACTTTTGCTGTGTCCACTACTATAATTATTGCCAACAGATCGAAAGTTAGAATAGTTACTTAATGGTTTGTTGTTAGTTTCTGAAGCAAGCGCCATTTCTTTGATAAATCTACTTTCTATTGTGTAATTTCTGTTGCCATACATAAATCTAGATTTTGCTCTTGTTATAACTAAATGTTTTTTCGCTCTAGTGATTGCAACATACATCAACCTTCTTTCTTCTTCTAGCTGATCGGGGCTATCTAATGCTCTTGATAACGGGAAGCACCCCTCCTCTGCTCCAATGATATATACATAATCAAATTCTAGGCCTTTGCTTGCATGTACTGTAGAAACACTAACACTGTCTGCGTCATTTTCATTCTCAGCAATACTATTTTCCAATGTTACACTTTCTAGATAATCCAACAATGTCGCTGTCGGATTATTGTCTTCAAATGCTGTAATTGATTGTACCAATTGCTCAATGTTCGCTTTACGATCTACATCTTCATCACTACCCGATGAATATTGTTCCATTATTTCGCAACGCCTAATGATGTTTTTAGTTAACTCGCTCATACTTTGAGTTTCAAGATCATTTAAAAACTCACGCATTAATTCGCCAAATGGATAAATCTTTGATTTTACAGAATTAGGTAAATCGTAATTATTAATGTCTAATATAACTTCCAAAATAGAATTGTTATTCATTTTGGCTAGTATACTAAGTTTATCTATGGTTGCCTGTCCAATGCTTCGCTTTGGATAATTAATGATGCGAAGCAAACTAACATCGTCTTTTGGATTAGTTAATACCCTTAAATACGCAACCATATTTTTTATTTCTAATCTATCAAAGAATTTATATATTCCACTTACCACAAATGGAATATTGTAATTTAGTAATTTTTCTTCAATTAGTCTAGATAACGCACTTATTCGCATCAAGACACCAATACTACTTAGTTTAACTCCAGAAATAATTAATTTATTAATGCTCCTTGCAACATATTCTGCTTCTTCAATCTCATCTGGAGTCTGTGTATATAATACACTCTCGCCTTCTTCATTATCTGTAAAAAGTGTTTTTTCTATTCTTGATGTATTATGCTTAATAAGTAAATTCGCCTTGCCTATAATGTTCTTTGTACTACGATAATTTTGTTCTAACTTATATACTTTCGCATGGAATTCATTTATAAAATTCTTTATATTATCTATATTGGCTCCACGCCAAGTGTAAATACATTGATCTTCATCACCAACTACAAATACATTGCCATAGTATCCAGATAACATTTTTACTAATTTATATTGCACAACATTGGTGTCTTGGAACTCATCAACTAATATGTATTTGAATTTTTTCTGATATTTCTCCAATACATCACTAAATTCTTCAAATAAAATTAATGTCTTGTATAATAGGTCATCGAAATCTAAACTGTTGCAACGCTTTAATTCTTCTTCATATTTCGTAAAGGCGATATTTATTAGTTGCACATCTTTGTCAAAAGAAATTAGTTTACAATATTCTAATATTGACAATCCCTCATTTTTTGCCTGGGATATATGCCAAGATATTTTGTCGGCAAATCCTTCTTTGTCAATATTCATTTCTTTGACTATATTTTTGATTATTTTCTTACGATCTGTCTCATCAATTATTGTAAAATATTTAGTATATCCATCTAAATTGCCAATATTTTCCCTTAAAATCTTTACGCACATTGCATGAAAAGTACTCACCCATACACCATAGGCTTCAGTTGACATACTTTGTATTCTCTCTCGCATTTCTCTTGTTGCCTTATTGGTAAATGTTATTGCAAGAATCTGACTAGGATCGGCCAAGTTAGCGTCAATAAGGTGACAAATTCGGTGTGTTAATAACCTTGTCTTGCCACTTCCTGCCCCAGCAGTTACTAATATAGCACCTTCTGTATCAAGAGCAATAATTAATTGTTGTTCGTTTAAATCATTGATATCATACATTATATTTATCCTTAAATTAAGTGAAAATCTAAATAACATTGTATTATATCACATCATTTGTAACTTACAAAAAGTTTAAGACTACATTGCTTGTTTTTCTTTTACATCGTAATTATCTTTAATACTATTATATTTCTCTGCAATACTAAGTACATATGACTGCTTTTCTATTTCTGTTAAAGTGTTATATTTGTTAGAATCAATTAATTTTGCAAAAGGATTCAAATCGTAATAATCCTCATTAAGAATATCAAACACTTTTTCTCTAAATTCTTCGTCTATTTCACCACTAATTTTTATGTATTCAATCTTGGCTGTTATTTTTTTCATTGCTGATGCATTTTTAATAAAATAGCTGCTAACTTTCGGTGCAAAGGAATCTTTTTGCTCGGGCTCTTGATAATTTCCTGTCATTAATCTTTTCTTCGCAATATTCGCTAGCATTTTCAATTGATTGTTACGCTTTCCCATACATATTCCTCGCTTATCTATTTAATTAAACATATTAAGATTATATAACTCAATTGTAAAATAACAAAAAATATCAAGCTTAGAAAAAAGACAAAAGAAGTCGAAATATGACTTCTTTTGTCTACAATAGTAATAATTACTTGCTCTTTCTATTTCTCTTAATAGCAGCCTTCTGTTTCTTCTTTC
>CAJOPQ010000099.1 GCA_905236445.1 uncultured Clostridia bacterium | reverse complement strand
TTTGAAAGATTAGGCAAAATGATGGATATATCTGCTAGATCGCTTAAGGTTAAGAGAGAAACTATTACCAAGTTGTTAGAAAACGGCTTGTATCCATACACTAAGAGATACTTGGGAACATTCAACAACCACTTCTCTACAATTGGTCTAGTTGGAATGAATGAAGCATGTTTAAATGCTGTATGGCTTGGCAAAGATTTAACTAATCCAGAAGCTGTTGAATTTACTAAGAAGACTCTTAACTTCATGAGAGAAAGATTGTCTGATTATCAAGAACAATACGGAGATCTATACAACTTAGAGGCTACTCCAGCTGAGTCTACATCTTATAGACTTGCAAAACATGACAAAGAGAGATGGCCAGACATTATTACTGCTACAGAGAACGATAATGCGCCATATTACACCAACTCTAGTCATATTCCAGTTGGTTATACAGATGATGTATTTACAGCTCTAGACATACAAGATGAATTGCAGACACTATATACTTCTGGAACAGTTTTCCATACATTCTTAGGACAAAAACTAGATGACTGGAAAGCAACAATGAATCTAGTTAGAAAGATTGCAGAGAATTACAGATTGCCATACTATACTATGAGTCCAACATATTCTGTATGTGCTACTCACGGATATCTAGTAGGCGAGCAAAAGACTTGTCCACATTGTGGAGCAAAGACAGAGATTTATAGCCGTATTACTGGTTATTATAGACCAGTTGCTAACTGGAATGATGGCAAGAGTCAAGAGTTCTTAGAGAGAAAGACTTATGATATCGCCAATTCTAAGTTAAGTGATAAGCATGAGAACGGTCCAATTTGTGGTCCTAACGGCTGTGACTTGCCTAAGAAAGACGACAAGAAAGATGCTGTAACTAAGCCAATGCTTTTCACAACTCCAACCTGTCCTAATTGCAAGATGGCAAAGATGCTTCTAGCAAATGCAAATTATGATTACAAACTTATTGATGCTACACAAAACAAAGAACTTTGCAACGAAATGGGTATTAAGAATGCACCTACTCTTGTTATTCCACAAGGCGATATGCAAATTGTTTTGGACAACGTGTCAGAGATTAAGAAATATATTGAAGGATTGAAAAAATAATTAATTATGTTTGATATAACAATAATTGGCAGTGGGGTGGCTGGTATGACAGCCGCCCTTTATGCTCTTAGAAGTAATAAAAGAGTTTTAATATTAGAGAAAGAAAACTATGGAGGGCAGATAGCGAAATCGCCAAAAGTAGAGAACTATCCAACTCTTAAGACAATATCTGGCTCGGAATTGGCAGATAAAATTTTTGATCAAATAGTTGATCTAGGCGTTGTGTTTGAATTAGAAGAAGTAGAGCATATTGACAAATCGGGAGAAACATTTACTATCAAGACTAATTATAACACATACGAGAGCAAAGCAGTTGTTATAGCCAATGGTGTTAAACCTAGAATGTTGCATTTAGATAACGAGGAGAAATATCTAGGACATGGTGTATATTATTGTGCAATATGCGATGGGCCATTTTTTGCTGGCAAAGATGTAGTGTTGGTTGGTGACGGAAATAGTGCAATGCAATATGCTTTGATGTTGGCAGATTATTGTACTAAGGTTACTATGGTTACTATGTTTGACAAGTTTTTTGGCGAAAAGTCTCTAGAGGACGCAATTAGATCTAATCCTAAGATAGAGATAATTCCTAATGCTGTAGCATCGGCACTGCACGGGGAAGATTATCTGACACAAGTAGAGTTCACTTCAACAGACAAATCCAAGTTTACAATTGATACCAATGCACTTTTTGTTGCAATTGGGCAGGTCGCAGACAACGAGAAATTCAGCAATGTTGTCGATCTAGACAAAGCGGGATACATTGTTGCCGATGAATCATGTATGACACGAACACAAGGTGTGTTCGTTGCCGGAGACTGCCGTGTTAAAAATATAAGGCAGGTTGCCACTGCTATAGGCGACGGTGCAGTTGCAGGCACAGGTGCAGTAAATTATATTAACACACTATAATTAGTGGAGGGTAGACAAATGAAAATAAGTGGTGTAGAGAAATTATCCTTAGTGGATTATCCGGGAAGAATGTGTGCAACACTATTTACATCAGGCTGCAATCTTAGATGTCCATATTGTCACAATTCTGGATTGGTATTCAATAAATATGACGCCATAGACAACGAGGAGATATTTGAATTTCTAGAGATGCGAAAAGGTATGTTAGATGCTGTATGTATTTCTGGTGGGGAACCAACATTACAGAAAGATTTGGTAGATTTCATTACGCGTCTCAAGGTCATGGGGTACAAGGTAAAACTAGACACCAACGGTACTAATCCACTTATTGTAACGTATTTGATAGGATTTAAGATGATAGACTATATCGCCATGGACATCAAGAATTGTTGGGACAAATACCCAGAGACAACCGATTCGAATGTGTGTGTACCAGATGTGCAACAGTCTTTTCTAGCAATAATTGGCAACGATGTTAATTATGAATTCCGAACAACCCTAATAAGTGAGTTTCACGACGAAGAATCGATTAGGAAAATGGGACAAGATTTGAAAGGTGCACAAGCTCTTGTGTTGCAGAAATTTGTAGACAATGGCACCTGCATTAAGTCTGGCTATCACGCTGTGCCATATGAGACTGCAGAGAAATATAGACGAATACTTAGAGAAACAATTCCACTAGTTGTTCTAAGAGGATACAATTAAGATTGTAAATACACGACAATTGACATATTGACTTGCCATATTAATGCAAGGAAAATATCAATTGTCCTTTTTGTTAAGGATAAATAAATGTATTTTTGATTGACTTATATCCATACAATGTGCTAGATTAAAAGTAATATTTACAAAAGGAGGGGTTATCCAGTGAAAAGATATCTAACTGGTATTAAGCCAACAGGTAGGGCGCACATAGGTAATTACTTTGGCGCAATTAAGCCGGCCATAGAGTTCAGCAAGCAACAAGATGCAGAGAATTTCTACTTCATAGCAGATTATCATGCGCTAACTACCTTGCAAAACAAAGAAGACATGATTGAATATACATACGAGATTGCGTGCACATGGCTAGCCTGTGGACTTGATCCTAACAAGGTTGTTTTCTATAGACAGAGCGATGTTCCAGAGGTGTTCGAGCTTAACTGGATACTTAACAATGTTACTCCTAAGGGGCTAATGAATAGAGCCCATGCTTATAAGGCTATTGTTGAACGCAACGCAGAAGCAGGTGTTACAGTAGACGAAGGTGTTAATATGGGATTGTATAACTATCCTATACTTATGGCTTCAGACATAATGCTATTAGATGCAGATTGTGTACCAATTGGACTTGATCAGAAGCAACACTTAGAGATTGCAAGGGATATTTGCCATAATTTTAATTTGAAATATGGCAATATTTTGAAAGAGCCACAATACTACATAGAGGACAACACTTGTACACTTCTTGGTCTAGACGGAAGAAAGATGAGCAAGAGTTACAACAACACAATTCCACTGTTTTGCGATGAGAAAACATTGCAGAAGACGATTAATCGAATAGTGACAGACAGTTCTCTTCCTACCGATCCAAAGCCACTAGATTGCGTTATTAACAAATTGTACAAGCTGTTTGCCAGCGAATCTGAACAAAAGGTTATGGACGAGAAGTTAAGCACAGGTATTGGCTGGGGTGATGCCAAGAAAGAGTTATACAGAGTGATGAATGAATATATTGCACCTATGAGAACAAAATATGATTATTACATGTCGCATAGAGATGAGGTAGACAAGATATTAGAAGATGGTGCAGTTAAGGCACGCAAAATAGCCACTAAGACACTTCAAAGAGTTAGAAAAGCAATTGGCGTTAATTAATGCAATTAAAAAATTAAATGATATTAAATAAGGCGTTAGTAGTAAATATTAATTGCTATATCCATTATGCTAATTGCTAACATAACTGCATATCCTACGCCTGTAGATTTCAGTTAAAATGCTAGTGCTACAATAATAATATAGACACTTTGACCTTGCAAAAGAAGATTTTTGCAAGGTTGATTTTTTATAAAATTCTTTTTTGAAAAACGCTTGACAAAAGAAAATCTAAAGTTTAATATATAAGTGTTAAAAACGTTTGATGGGAGACAAGACACGTAAGGTGCGGATTGCATAAAGTGCAAGAGAGTTGTTGGTTGGTGCAAAACAACAGATCGGCCTTATAAATTAATTGAATGGTGTTATCCCTCCCAGAGTTGCTTTGCTGAACGAGTATTTATAGTAAGCAAGGACGGGACTTCCCGTAATAGAAGTAGGAAGTGATAGCTTCTAAGGCAATAACAAGTGGTATAGTTTCCTTGGCGAAATCTTGTTTTTGCTGGGGATTTTTTTGTTTTGTAATAAGGTTATCAACATTATCACTACAAATGTTGACAACTGACAAAATACGATTTCCCAAAATATTACAAAAAAAATAAAAGGAAGTGGAAATTATGTATAAGAAAGTTACAGAATTAAATTTGCCAAAAACAGAGCAAGAAATACTGGATTTTTGGCGACAAAACGATGTCAAGGGTAAGTGTTTGAAGAACAACGAAGGGGCTGAAGTATTTAGTTTCTATGAAGGACCTCCAACAGCGAATGGCATGCCACATACTGGGCACGTTCTTACAAGATCGCTTAAAGATGTATTTAATAGAGCGAAGTCTATGCAGGGATATTATGTTCCAAGAAAAGGTGGCTGGGATACTCATGGATTGCCTGTTGAGATATCTGTAGAGAAAGAGATAGGAATATCTGGCAAGCAAGAGATAGAGAAGTATGGTATAGAGAACTTTGTTGAAGCCTGCAAGAAAGATGTGTGGAAATATGTAGATCTATGGAAAGAGTTTAGTGAGAGAGTTGGATACTTTGTCAACATGGACGATGATTGCTATGTGACATATCACGATGACTATATTGAGAGTGTGTGGTGGAGTCTAAAAGAGTTAGACAAGAAAGGTTTGTTATACAGAGGATACAAGGTTCTGCCTAGTTGTCCTAGTTGTGGAACGGCACTTTCTAGTCACGAAGTAGCACAAGCGTATAAAGAGCGAAACGACTTGACTGCAGTTGCTAAATTTAAAGCAACAGATGAGGACAATACATATTATCTTGCATGGACTACAACCCCATGGACATTGCCATCTAACATTGCTCTTGCAGTTAATCCAAAGGAAACATATGTCAAGGTTGCATATGAGGGTGCTAATTATATTATGGCAGAGGCTCTAGTAGGCAAGTATTTTAGTGAGAATTATGAGATTGTTCAAAAATATGTTGGCAAGGAACTAGAGAGAAGAAAGTATGAGCGATTATTTGATTTTACAGATGACAAAGCAAAAGCAAATGGATATTATGTAACGTGTGCAGACTATGTTACATTAACCGATGGAACGGGTATTGTACATATTGCTCCAGCTTATGGTGCAGAAGATTCTCAAGTAGGCATGCAATACAATCTACCTTTCGTACAACTTGTCGGAAGCGACGGCAAATTCAAGGACGGTTGTGGCAAGTATTCTGGAAGAAATGTATTCGAGGCCAACGAAGAAGTTGCATTTGACTTGAAAGCTGCTGGAAAGATATTCAAGTTAGAGAAGCATAAGCATGAATATCCACATTGTTGGCGATGTAAATCTCCACTTATATATTTTGCAAGAAATGGTTGGTTTGTTAGAACAACGGCCATTAAAGATAAGTTGATAGAGAACAACAAAGGTATCAACTGGTTGCCAGAGACAATTAAGAATGGTCGTATGGGCAATTGGCTAGAAAATGTAGTAGACTGGTGCCTTTCTCGTGATAGATATTGGGGAACACCACTTCCAGTATGGCAATGTTCGTGTGGGCATTATCATGTAATTGGCTCGAAAGAAGAATTGAGAAAACTTGGTCATTTGACTGCCGATGTCGAGTTGCATAAGCCATATGTAGATGAAATAAAGATTGTCTGTGATAAATGTGGTGGGGAGATGACAAGAGTTCCCGATGTAATAGATTGTTGGTACGACAGTGGAAGTATGCCATTTGCACAATTTCATTATCCATTCGAAAACAAAGACGAATTCGAGAAGAGATTCCCTGCAGACTTTATTAGCGAGGGAGTAGACCAATGTCGTGGTTGGTTCTATACACAACTAGTATTGGGAACTGCGTTATTTGGCAAAGCACCATTTAGAAACTGTATTGCAAGTGGTATGGTTGTAGACGACAATGGTGCAAAACTATCTAAGAGTCTAGGCAATTACAGACCACCACTAGAAATAATTAATCAAGTGGGAGCTGATGCAGTAAGGTGGAGTTTCTATAGTACAACACAACCTTGGAACAATCAGCCAATGAGTGTTAAGAGCGCTGGCGAAACTATCAAAAACTTCTTCGGAACATTATGGAATACTTATGCATTCTATGTGCTGTATGCAGATATAGACAATTTTGATCCTAGCAAATATACACTAGAGGATTGCAAACTTAGTGTTATGGATAGATGGGTACTTAGCAAATACAACAAACTTGTTGAATATGTAACACAAGAACTTAACGCATATCACTGCACTGAGAGTTCTCGTGCAATACAAGAATTTGTAGATGAATTATCCAATTGGTACATTAGACGTTGCCGAAAGAGATACTGGGGTGGTGGCTTTACCGAAGATAAGAAAGCCGCATATGTAACGTTATATACAGTGCTAGATGGCGTCAATCGATTATGTGCTCCTTTTGTTCCTTTTGTAACAGAGGAAATATATCAGAATATAACTAGACCGTTCTTCAAAGACGCTCCTATATCTGTGCATTTGACAAATTATCCAGTAGCAGAGACTAAACTTATAGATGAAGGCTTAATAAGTGACATGGAGCTAACATATAAGTTTACAGAATTGGGAAGAAGTGCAAGGAATCTATCTAATATTAAGATAAGACAGCCACTATCGAAATTGTATATAACAGACGGCAATGGCAAGGTAAATTTGTCTAATGATCTTCTTAACGAGATTAAGGAAGAATTGAATGTCAAAGAAATTGTCGAGAATGAGAATCTGGATCAATTTGTTAATTATAACTTAAAACCACAACTTAAGACGCTTGGACCAAAATATGGCAAATTGATAGGTGAAATAAGAGAGTTCTTACAAAACTGCGATGCCAAAGAAGTAATGGGTAAGATTAAAGATAGTGGTGTATACACAACAACTATTGCTGGCACCGAGGTAGAATTTGGAGCAGAAGATATTCTATCTTCAGTATCAGAGAAAGAGGGCTTTGCGTCAGCAAGCGAGAACAGTCTTGCAATTATCTTGGACACACACATCAGCAAGGAATTGTTGTTGGAAGGAATGCTTAGAGAATTTGTATCAAAAGTTCAAGCAATGAGAAAGAGTACAGACTTCGCTGTGACAGATAGAATTGTTATTACAATTAGTGGAGACCCAGAACTGCAAGATATTATAATTGCAAACAAGAAATCGATTATGCAAGATATTTTGACTACTGATATTGTAGTTGGAAATGTCGATACAGATGATGATTTCGAATACAATGGCAAAGTTGTAAAAATTGCAATAAGTAAGTCATAATAATATTGAGAATACATATGTATAAAATACAGAAATACCACCAAGCAAAACTACTTGGTGGTATTTTTAAACCACTTGTTGACAATATATTATCACAGTTTGTCATAAAGTAAATATTATTCAATTGTTGCAGGTGATTCTTTTTGAAACAAATTTGTTACAAACTCCTCATCTATTCCAAATGCAGAAAATCCACTACTTGATCCGTTGTATGTTTCCTGTGAAGAGAATGCATCTAAGATGTTTTCTTTAGTTATACCAGCAGACATAAGCGCATTAATTGTCTTAGCACAAATCAACTGATTGCCTTTTGTAACTATAGGAAGCAAATCGTTTGGTATCAATGAAGAATCAAAACAATTCCTTAGCAGAGTTGCACTTAATATGTCAGAGATAAAAAATCTATGAGAATCATTGCCGTATAGATCTTGTAGCTCCCAGCGTTTGTCTTGAACTGTGAATTTAAGATCTATGAAGCTAAAACCTAGTTGCTGATCGTAAAAGAAGTTAGATTGTTTGCTTGGATCTATCATTAATTTGTTATCTATCTTTCTATAATCTTCAACAAATTTGTTGAAATGCTCTTGTGGGGCATGAACTAGAGTGTTAAGCATATCTATGATATAATCTAAATTCTCTTGACTTGCACTCGACCATGTTGGAAGCTTTTTTGAATCCCACAATTCTGCACCTTTCGCTCTATCTTGAATTATATATCCAGTTGTGTAAGAAGAATTGATATGGTCTTTAATCTGATCGTCATTATAGATATAACCAAGTATAGGTACAACATTCACTCCGTTCTCTTTGAATTCGTGTAATGACTCAATAACATTGTGTAATGGATAATCTATGCCGTTGTCTCGAAGTGGTATATTGCCAGTTTTTAACACACAATAGTCATCAACAATATATGCCGATGAATTTCCACCACGGCGATCGCTAATTAATCTAGATCCAACAACTTGAAGTAATTCGCTAGCAGTGGTTCTGTCAATATATGGAAGATAACTTTGCATAATCAGAACTCCTTTTTTTGTAAATATATTATCATAGTTCTGCACATTTTCCAACAAATTGTGTAAAAAGCGTCAACAGATGAAAAATTTTTGGATTGTTAGAATGTTTATTAATATATTTGCTAAAATAATATTGCAAACTCATCGCTATGTGTTATAATCAAAATGTCGTATATGCTCCACTAGCTCAATTGTATAGAGCATTGGTCTTCGGAACAGATTTTGTGGGTTCGATTATCCCACTAAAAAAATAATCAATTTGCGCCCATAGTGAAGTGGATATCACAATAGTCTTCGGAACTATTATGCCGAGTTCGAGTCTTGGTGGGCGCACCACAAAAAAATACAAGTTATTGCTTGATTTATAGTTCGATTTTTACATTTATTAACTTATTAAAAATTGATGAAAAAATGACCAT
>CAJOPQ010000098.1 GCA_905236445.1 uncultured Clostridia bacterium | reverse complement strand
ATTTTATATTTTTTTATTTATTTTTTTGCATTGTAAAAATATTTCATAATACAACTTAATATTCAATGTTTTAATTTTGAATTGCGAGATGTAGAAGTGAAATCAAGAATTTGCTCATAATAGGCAGTGCAATAATGACGTATTTAGGACTTGTGTTGTTATTCTAAGATAAGTAGGCTATAGGGCGAAATTCTAATGCTCAAATCAATAAAATATAGAATATAGGGTATATCTGCAGAGCAATTAGTTATGCAAGATTGCAAATGATGCGGTGATATTAATCTGACCAAAATAAACGATGTTGTTTATTCTTAATGTATAATATATATGCCTATTGTTGAGAAATTTGTGGTTAATACTCTTGACAATGGGTGTTTTTTTTGTTACAATCGTCCTTGAGCCACATAAAATGGGTAAAATTACAAGTCTATTACTTGAATTGTCAAGTACATAGCACCTTTGTTTAGTGAGTTTGGGTAGAGGAGGTAAATTAAATGTACGCAATTATTGAGACAGGTGGCAAGCAATACAAAGTTGCAAAAGATGATGTTATTAACGTTGAGAAATTGAATGCAAAAGTTGGTGACAAAGTTAATCTTAATGTATTGATGCTAGTTAACGATGGAAAAGTTACTAATGGTAATCCATATGTTGAAAGTGCTAAGGTTGTTGCTGAGGTAGTAGAACAAGGCAAGGCCGACAAAATTGTAGTTTTCAAGTATAAGGCTAAGAAGAATTATCGTAGAAAACAAGGTCACAGACAACCATACACTGCACTTAAAATACTTTCGGTAGACTAATTATGACTAGAATAGTGTTTTACAAAAGAAACGATAATATCCATTGCGTTGAGTGTTCTGGTCATACAGGGTACGCAGAGCATGGGGAAGATATCGTTTGTTCTGCCTTATCTTCTATGGTACAATCTTGTGCTTTGGGTTTGAAAAAAGTTGCCAAAGCAAATCCTAAGATTGACAGAATAGATGATGAAGGTTATTACAAAATAGAATTGCCAAAGAATATAGATGACAAAACTATGCAAAGTAGTCAAATTCTTCTTAAAACATTGCTTTTGTCAGTAAAAGATTTGGCAACAAACTACTTTGAATATATCAAATTGGAGGAAAGAGATTATGTTTATTAATATACAACTGTTTGCTCACAAGAAAGGACAAGGAACATCTAAGAACGGTCGTGATAGCGAAAGTAAGAGATTAGGTGTTAAGAGATCTGATGGTCAGGTTGTAAAGGCTGGCACAATTATTGTGAGACAAAGAGGAACTAAAGTAGATGCAGGATTAAATGTTGGCATCGGTAAGGATCACACATTATTCGCATTGAAAGATGGCGTAGTTAAGTTCGAACAACACAGCAAGGATAAGAAACAAGTTTCGGTTGTTGAGGCGTAACTATATGTAAGCAAAAAGCATGCTATAACAAGCATGTTTTTTTTGTGTTATGCAATTATAATATTTATTTCAAATTATATAAATTGTTTATCAAAAAATCTTGCAATTTATCAAAACGTATGTTATATTATATACGCTTAATTGCAAAATATTAGACACTTGGTTGTATATTCTGGATTGTTGTCTATGATGAATATTGTCGTAGGTTGTCCCAGAAGCTCTAAAACACCAAGGAAGAAATAAACAAGGAGGAAGAAAAATGTCAGTAATTTCAATGAAGCAATTACTAGAAGCTGGTGTACATTTCGGTCACCAAACTAGGAAATGGAACCCTAAGATGGCTCCATACATCTTCACATCTAGAAACGATATTCATATTATCAATCTAGAAGACACAGCAGTATTGATTGATAAGGCTTATGACTATATCAAATCAGTTGCTAGTGAAGGCAAAACTATCCTATTCGTAGGAACAAAGAAACAAGCTCAAAAAGCTATCGAGGACGAAGCTAAGAGATGCGGTATGTATTATATCAATTCTCGTTGGTTAGGTGGTACTCTAACTAACTTCAAAACAATTAGAAGCAGAGTCGCTAGACTTAACGAACTTGATCATATGGAGAAGGTAGGAGAATTCAATCTACTTCCAAAAAAAGAGGTTATCAAGCTTAGAGGTGAGATGGCTAAGTTAGAGAAGAACCTTGGTGGAATTAGAGAGATGGAGAAGTTGCCAGATGTAATTTTCATAGTTGATACCAAGAAAGAACACCTTGCAGTAAAAGAAGCAAAAGCTCTTAATATCCCTATTGTTGCTCTAATTGATACTAATTGCGATCCAGAGCCAGTAGATTATGTAATTCCTGGTAATGACGATGCAATTCGTGCAATTTCTTTAATTGCTGGTGCAATGGCAAATGCTGTTATCGAGGCAAAAGAGGGTGTAAGCCCTGTTGTTGATGAGGCAGAAGAAGAAGCAATTACAGTTGAGACAATTGAAGAGGCTGTAGAGGCTGCAACTATTGACAAAGATGAAGAAGAAGTTGTTGAGAAGCCACAAGCTAAGAAAAGAGCAAAGAAAGCTGAAAAAGCTGAAGAGTCTACAGAATCAGTAGAAGAATAAATTTTATAAGGGGTAAGGAAATAGATTTATGTTTACAACAGAAGATATTGTAAAACTAAGAAAAAGAACTAATGCCGGAATGATGGACTGTAAGAAAGCTTTGACAGAGTGCGATGGAGATATCGACAAAGCAACTGAATGGCTAAGAGAGAAAGGAATTGCCGCTGCCGCTAAGAAAGCAGACAGAATTGCTGCAGAAGGCCTAGTATACTCATATATTCACATGGGTGGCAAGATTGGTGTATTGGTAGAGATTAACTGCGAGACAGATTTCGTTGCTAGAAGTGAACAATTTGTTGAGTTGTGTAAGAATATTGCTCTACATATCGCAGCTGCAAAACCAGAGTATGTCAGTGTTGCTGAAGTTCCTGCAGAGGCTATTGAACATGAGAAAGAAATTCTTAGAGCTCAAGCAGAGAATGAGGGCAAGAAGCCTGAAATTATCGAGAAAATGGTAGAAGGTAGAATTAAGAAATTCTATCAAGATGTCGTTTTGCTAGAACAAAGTTATGTTAAAGATCCTGACAAGACAATCACTCAACTTCTTAATGAAGCAATCTTAACAATTGGTGAGAAGATTACAATTAGAAGATTCGTTAGATATGAGATGGGTGAGGGCTTAGAGAAGAGAAAAGACAACTTTGCGGAAGAAGTAATGAGTCAAACTAAGTAATAAGTTTTGATAGCAAGCTATGCATTATTTGCATAGCTTATTTTTTTTTGTTTGCAATACTATTCAAAAAAAGAAAAACCCTATAATTTATAGGGTTTTGCGATTTGTTGCGTAAGATTTACTGAATCATCTCATTATTTGCATTGCTTAGTTGTGTAAGATCTGCATATGTATCAGATTTACCATTTCTTTCTATTGCGTGTAGTCTGCCATTGAAAGTATGCTTCATATCTTCATGTGTCATATATGCAGTAGTGTTCCATGTATGAGAATCTACTTTTAATCTAGATCTTGTTGACAATGGTCTATATCCAGAATCTGACTCTATTTCTCCTACATAAGATACTGAGCCATAGTCTATATCAGATATTGAATCATTTTTTAATGGTCTCAATTCGTTCCAAGTATAGCATACAATATCTGTATATCTATAATTATGCTTAAGATTACTGTCCAAAAATTCAGTTCTGCCAATATATTCTATTTTAGAATCGCATGCATCAGGTGTTCTTTCGAAAGACTTCTTGTCATGATTAGGTGTAGTTGGATATACTTTCCTTATAATTGGTCCGTTTTCTGTGTATATAGCAGTTACTTCAACGCCATTATCCTCTGTGAATCTAATAATAGCGTTAGGATCATTCATATCGTTATACATCTTAATATATTGCTCTCTGTTGGCTTCAAAATCTATACCAGTCTTGCTAGTAAGAGTAGTATCTGTATTATGTGTATGGTTATTGGTATCTTCTTCCATTAATTGAAGAGGGCTTTTGTTGCTGTTTTTCTTGCTGTAAAATCTGGTTAAAATTTCTGATATTTTCATATACTGTCTCCTATTTATATTTAGAGTATAAGGAGTATAACACATGTGATATATCAATTTCAATACCCTTTGGTAAAAAAGTTTAAATTTTTTTGCACCAAATCTTTTGATTTTGTCTACATCTTAAAATTACAAGTAAAATGGTTAAATGTCCAACATGCTCTTAAGTTGTCGACAAAGAAAAACTATTACAATTGAAAAATAGTAATTGACACAAATTCGAAAAATATGTATTTGCTTTAAAAAAAGATTAGAAATTGAATAGAATTCTAATCTTTTATCTTAATTTCTAATATCTAACAAATAATCCAAGCCAATGAATAGGTCGCTATGTTTTGTTTTGACTAAATTAGGATTCTCTAGTATTAGATCTTTTATGAAATTATTATACACTTCACTAAATTCGTCTGGTTTGTTCTCTGCTAGCGTTTCTAGAATGTCAACTTTGTATTTGTCTTTAGTCTTTGGGCTAGAATAGATACACCTGTCGAAGTTAAAATTCATAATTAATTTGTTAGGGAGGTTGTACTGATAATGTTGCCTTTTTTTCTTAACAATTACTAGAGGTTTTAGAGTTTTTAACAGATTCATGACATTGGTCTGTAATCCATTAGTTATGAGTTGTAAAATTGCACTCTCAATAAAGTCAAAGTATTTTGACATTTTGTCTTTTGTTTTAACCTTAAGCAAATATGTGTCAGGCAAGAATTTAAGATAAGATATTCGTTCTACATTACTATCGTATCGAACGATAATTTCCTTTTCTTTTTCGCCTTTTTCGATAGTCTCGCATATATTGATACCCACACTATGAAAAAACATATCCTCTGTATCGTAATATGTTTTTACAATCTCGCCTCTGCCAATATAGTTGCCAACATTGTGCCTTACAAGAGTACTAAATTTTGTTATTTGTTCTAAGTCTTTCTTGTAATTAGACATAATCATTTTTGTTCCAAGGCTGCTATTGATAACGATGGCGTCTTTCAGCCTTTCATTAGTTATTTGATATTCAGTCTCTTCTTCTATAGTAAGAGGTTTATTCTTACTGTTATAATTATAGAATCTATTTTCCATGCTTAAATTATAGTATAATTATACGTTATTTGCAAATTAATGATACATGTTTTTCATAAAAATATTTTTAAAAAAATAACATAATTATTACAAAAATTATTGTTAATTACTTTTGTTTAATGTATACTATCTGTGTATAATATTAAATATATATCTACTTGTTTGTGAAGGATATTAATTTGAAAAAAATATTTTGTTTTCTAATCTTAATATTTTCTGCATGTTTTGCCTGTGGTTGTGCACAGATTAATTATACTAGATATTATACAGAATCTGGCACAGTTATAGATAGGGTAGACATTTCCTTCGATGGCAATAAATTTAGTCAGACACAAGCAAGAAATATGTATACTATCATACAACAAGATGTCTTAAGATACTATGATGAGATCAAGGAGTGGGAACAAGATAATTTTGCCAACAAATATGTCAACGAGACAAGCGTACTAGATTATTTTAAAAAAGGAATTACCGTCACCATCACCAATCTTGAGACTAATAATGGCAATTACGAATTTGGGTTCAATATTCAATTTGCCACATTAGAGCAATATGTATATTTCTATGGACTTAACACAGATGAAGTTTTGAATAAATATGGATTTGCAAAACTTGAGAATGTACAGCCTTTTGCAACAAATGATTATGGTCCATTTGTCTCATCTTTGGTAAGTGGTGATTATAGAAAGGAGAGAGCAAACTTATTCAACAACAGCTATATTTGGCAGGACAACAACATATTCCAGTACTTCCAACAAGAGCAAAGAGAGGATGACCAATCTTATCTAGACTATTATATTGTTAGATCAAATGACATTCTTGGTGAAGAATATACAGAAGATAATGTTTTTGATAACATTACATTGAAAGAAAATTTTGAAACGAGTGACGCTAGATACAAATCAAATGCAGATGGCGTATACAGAGATAATGAAATTGGATATGTTATACATTCTTGGAGTCTAACGAGTGACGATTCGCAACTAGAAGTATATAGGGTATTGCCTGTACAAGTATGGTGGTATGTCTTGGCTGTAGCCATTACATTTGTTGCAATAATTATTATGTTCCCAATATGGCATTATAGGAGGGAAAGAAATGTCGTACAACAATGATCATTATGTGTTTGATAAACGAGTAATGAAGAAATTGTTTATTAAATATGGATTATTCCTGTTAGCGATGTTGCCAATTTTTATTTTGGTGAACATATTGTTGTCTAAGTCGGTATCTTCTAGTGCGTTTGTATTTGTAGATATAGCTATTGGGCTAATATGTTTGTTAATTATGGAGATTGTAATATCCAAAGTTAATAAATCAAGAGAGCAAAAGTTGCAGAATAAGAAGAAAAAAGATAATATAGAGTTGAATAAGAAAGATGTTGTAATTGTTGAAAATATGGAAAATCAGGCAAATAATAATATTGAAGGTAATAAATAATGGCAGTTGCAAATAACAAAAGAATTCCTGATGCACGTATTCAACCACATAATATAGAGAGTGAACAATGTGTATTAGGTTGCGTAATGATGGATCAAGATGCAGCGATAAGTATTCTTGCAGATTTGAAAGCATCTGACTTCTATACAGAGCCCCATAGAATAATATTTGAACATATGCAGGCTATATATAATAACAATATGCCTGTAGATTTTGTTACACTAGTATCAGAATTGGATAAAAAGAACATGTTAGATAGTGTAGGTGGTATATCGTATCTTACAGATCTGACGGATATTATCCCTAGTGCAAGTAATTATAGACATTATATGGAAATTGTAAAGAGCAATAGTGTCTTAAGACAAATTATTTCTGCAAGCAACGATATTATCAATTATGCATATGAAGGACATGAGAAATCCGAAGCCATTTCTTATGCAGAGCAGAATATTTTTAACATTGCAGAAAAGGAAGATCGTGGTGGACTTACTCTTGTGGCAGATTCCCTTAATAACGTCATAGATAAATTTATTGAATTAGAGAAGAACAAGGGTGCTGTCAAAGGTATAAGAACTGGAATATATGGATTAGATAAAATTACAAATGGTTTGCAGAAATCTGATTTGATTTTGCTTGCCGCACGACCGGGTGGTGGTAAAACAAGTCTAGGAATGAATATTGCTACATATTCCGCAATCAACGATGGCAAGAAAGTCGCCATATTCTCTCTAGAGATGAGCAAGGAACAAATAATTCAAAGGGCAATGTGTTCTATTGCGTTTGTTGATTCAACAAAAATTAAAGAGGGCAGATTAACCAAGGAAGATTGGAAAGCGCTATATGCAGCAAAAGAAAAACTAGCAAAAGCAGAAATATATGTAGACGAAGGATTCTCTAAGACGCCTGCAGACATTGTAAGTAAATGCAGAAGGTTAAAAAGGGAAAAAGGTCTAGATCTTGTAATGATAGATTATCTTCAATTAATGCAAGGTAGTGGCAAGGCTTCAGACAATAGAACACTAGAGATTGGTGATATTACAAGAACATTGAAGATGGCGGCTAGAGAGTTGGACGTTCCTATATTACTTCTATCACAATTAAGCCGTGGAACAGAGAGTAGAGCAAATCATAGACCAGTTCCATCAGATTTGAGAGATTCTGGTTCTATCGAGCAAGATGCAGATATAATTATGTTTATTTACAATCCAAATATGTATCTTGATGATAAAAATAAGAAGATGGTTAGAGCGCCAGAGGAAATGTGCGAACTTATAATTGCAAAACACAGAAATGGTACTACTGGCACAATAGATGTTAAGTGGATTGGTGGAATTACAACCTTTGTTGATGTTGGGCCAAACGCAGATGATAAGAGCTTAGAGGAAAATATGCCAGTGGGTAGGACCTCTACGCCAAATATACAAGATGAACCAATTACAGAAGAAGAAATGATGGCAGTCGCAGAAGATATTAGCGACGATGATCTATCGGATATATTTTAATTATAATGGAGAAAACTTATGGATAATATAACTACTAAAATATTAAAGAAAAAATTTATTGACTTTTTTAAATCAAAGAACCATGTACAGATTGATTCTGCATCTTTGGTGCCAGATAATGACGGATCAGTTCTATTTACAACTGCTGGTATGCACCCACTTGTTCCATATTTGCTTGGCAAAGATCATCCACAAGGTACAAGATTGGTTGATGTACAGAAGTGTGTTAGGACTAACGATATTGAGTCTGTAGGCGATTTCAGTCACTTGACATTCTTTGAAATGCTTGGCAACTGGAGTCTTGGCGATTATTTCAAGAACGAGATTGTTGGATATTCTTATGAATTCTTAACAAGTCCAGATTATCTTAATCTGCCTATTGATAGACTAGCAGTAAGTGTATTTGCAGGTAATGAGAATAGCCCTAAAGATGAAGAAACTTACAACAGATGGAAAGAACTTGGTATCAAGGAAGAGAATATATATTATCTTGGCAAGAAAGAAAATGGTAAGGAAAATAACTGGTGGGAATTAGGTGAAGTTGGACCATGTGGACCAGATAGTGAGATGTTTTATATAACAGACAGAGAGCCTTGTGGACCAGATTGTAATCCTGCGTGTGACTGTGGACGATTCCTAGAGATATGGAATGACGTATTTATGGGATTTGTTAGAAAGGAAGAAGGTGCACCAATTGAGCCACTTAAGAGAAAAAATATTGACACAGGAATGGGACTAGAGAGAACGGTTTGCGTACTTAATGGTTACAAGAGTGTATACGAAGTAGATAGTCTTAAGCCAGCAATAGAGATACTTGAGAAACTTAGTGGTCTTAGATATGGCTTGTATGATGACATAGACAAAGCAATGAGAATAATAACTGACCATCTTAGGACAAGCACAATGATTCTAGGAGATGAGAATCCTACAACACCTTCTAATATTGGTCGTGGATATGTTCTTAGAAGACTTATTAGACGTAGTATTAATTTTGCAAGAAGATTAAAAATTGATGCAACAAAACTAATTGAGGTGGTTAATTTCTATATAGATTTCTTTAAAGACACTTATCCTTGTCTAGAGCGTAATCAATCTATTATAAGAGAAGAGTTCGCTAAGGAAGTAAAGAAATTTAATAATACAATCAGTCAAGGATTAAAAGAATTTGAGAAAGTGACTTCCGATATGACCGATGTTACTATCAATGGTGCAGTTGCGTTTAGACTATACGATACATTTGGTTTCCCAATAGAGCTTACTGTAGAATTGGCAGAAGAAAAAGGGTTGAAAGTAAATATAGACGAATATAATCAGTGCTATAAAGAACATCAAGAAAAGAGTAGGACAAGTAGTGCAGGAATGTTCAAAGGTGGTCTTGCAGGAACTGACTATGGATATGCGAAATATCACACTGCAACACATCTACTTTTGGCTGCATTAAGAAAGCATTTTGGAGAAGGTGTATATCAGAGAGGAAGCAATATTACACTTGAGAGAATGAGATTTGACTTCAGCTTTGATAGAAAACTTACTCCAGAAGAAATACTGATGATAGAAAATGATGTTAACACATATATAAGTCAAGCAATCCCAGTTGTGTGCGAGGAGATGTCGCTAGAAGAGGCAAGAGAGAGTGGTGCTATGGGAATCTTTGATAATAAATATGGTGATAGAGTAACTGTATACACAATAGGTGATGTTTCTAAGGAGATTTGTGGTGGCCCTCATGCTCAGAATACGAAAGATTTGGGATATTTCAAGATCATCAAGGAAGAAAGTAGTAGTTCTGGAGTTAGAAGAATCAAAGCAATCTTGACAGACTAGAAAGGTAATATAAATATATATGATAGACATAAGAATGAAGATAGAAAATCAGATTAGCACTAACAAACTTGCTGGACTGGAATATGACTTTGTCATAGCGCAACTTTGTGTGCTTAATAACAAACCTTATCAAGATATGAAGAATGAATTAGATAACTTGATAGAAGATGGCGTGTACGAAGTTGTAGACAATAAGCTTGTTGTGTGTGGCAAAGCAAAGAGGCGTGCTAAGGTTGAGGCGACATCTTATTCTAACAACAATGTCAGTGAAGAGATGTTGGATCAGGCATATAGCATACTTGCAGGCAAAGATAGAAGACAAAATAAGAAAGTTGTCAAGTTGCAAGGCAAAGTAGATATGACAAGAAGTGGATATGCATTTATTGTTCCACAAGACGAGTCTCAAGAAGACATTTTTGTAGCAGAGAAAGATCTTAAAGGTGCCAAGAATAACGATATTGTAATAGTTGAAGCAAGAAATGTTGCAGGGAGAAGACCTGAGGGTAAAGTCGTTCAAGTAGTAGAGAGAGGACAAGAAAAGATTGTTGGCAAGATTACTCTAAACAAGAAATGTGCTTATGTTAGCCCAGATGATGTTAAGTTTGGTACAGATATATATGTGCCACTCAACAAAATCAAAAACGCTAATCAGGGAGACAAAGTTGTAGTCAAAATTACTAAGTATTATGCCAATCCTAAGCAATGCCCAGATGGAGAGATAACCGAAGTCTTAGGTGCGCCAGACAAGATAGAGACGCTTGTGTTAAGCTTACTTCGAGAATACGATTTGTACGAGTTTTTCCCTAACAATGTGCAAGAAGTGGCGAAAGAAATGCCACAACAGATAGATGCTAAGAAGTACAAAGATAGATTAGATTTCACCAAACATATTTGTTTTACAATCGATGGTGAAGATAGTAGAGATCTAGACGATGCAATATCTTTGGAGACAAATAAGAACGGCAATAGGGTATTAGGTGTACACATTGCTGATGTTGGCGAATATGTCAAGGTTAACTCTGTCTTAGATAAAGAAGCGTTTAAGCGTGGAACAAGCGTATATTTTCCCGGTCTAGTTTTGCCAATGCTCCCAAGAGAGTTGTCTAATGGGATATGTTCACTTAATGAGAAAGTAGATAGACTTGCGCTATCTGTATTCATCGAATATGACAGCAAGGGAAAAGTAATCGATTCAAACATCTGCGAGAGTATTATTAAATCTAACAAAAGATTTACTTATACAACAGTTCAGAAGATTCTGGAGAATGATGCAGAGGCGATCAAAGAAAATAAAGAGTTTGCACCAATACTGCAAGAAATGAATGAATTGTCTAAGCAATTATTTAAGAGAAGAACTGCAGAAGGAAGTGTAGAATTTAATATTCCAGAAGTAGAAATATTCTTAAATGATCTTGGTGGTGTTGAGCATATAGAGAAACGAATGCAAGACGACAGCCACAAATTAATAGAAGCGTTTATGGTTGCAGCAAATGAAGTTGTTGCAAAGCGATATAAGGATAAAAAACTACCTTTTGTATATCGTGTACACGAGACTCCTGACGGAGAAAAGATGGAAAAGTTCTTACATATGGTGCAGAAATTTGGGGTATCAATAAATGGGATCAATCCAGACAAGGTTCAGCCAATGCAACTGCAAAAAATCTTAAATGCTGTCAAAGGCACTAATAGTGAATATGCAGTCAATAAGATTGCACTTAGATCTATGCAAAAAGCAAAATATAGCCCAGAATGCTTAGGACATTATGGGTTGGCATTGACTTATTACACACATTTTACATCTCCTATAAGAAGATATCCAGACCTAACAATTCATAGAATAATCAAAGACGATCTTCACGGCAATCTGACAGGCAATGTTCTTACGGAGACTAAGAGATTTGTACAATCAAGCTCACTTAATTCGTCTGCTAGAGAAGTAGTTGCTGAGAAGGCAGAACGAGATGTCGATGACTTGTACAAAGCATATTATATGTCAGATAAGATTGGTCAAGTATATGATGGAATAATTAGCTCTGTAACGAAGTTTGGTTGTTATGTATCCCTAGACAATACTGTAGAAGGATTAGTATCGTTGACTTCATTAGGCGATAATTATGTATTCGATGAGGATAATCTTACATTGACATCAGTGGCCAATTCGTGCTACATAGGCAAGATTGTACGAGTCAAGGTTGTCAATGTTAATGTACAAGAAAGATTGATAGACTTCGAATTTGTAGATTAGAATATTAGAGATAGCTATAATGCAAAATAATGTATTATGGCTATTTTTATAGATATTGAAATATGTTGCATAATATAGATGTGCTAAAATTACTTTATTAATAATTAGTTAGTAGATATTGATTTAAGTTGCTATATTATGATACAATATCTAAGTATTAATAACTAAGATATCAGCAACAATACTTATAGGAGTAAAATAATGTTTGATCTTGTATCACAATTTCAACCAACTGGTGATCAGCCACAAGCGATAGAGAGTATAACAGAAGGTATTAAGGACGGACTTAGATACCAGACTCTTTTGGGTGTGACCGGTAGTGGAAAAACTTTTACAATGGCTAATATTATTAAGAATATCGATAGACCTGTGCTTGTTTTGGCGCATAATAAGACACTTGCTGGTCAATTATGTAATGAGTTTAGAGAATTTTTTCCTAATAATAGGGTAGAATATTTTGTATCATATTATGATTATTATCAGCCAGAAGCATATGTAGTATCGTCAGACACCTATATTGCTAAAGATATGAGTATTAATGAAGAAATAGATAAGTTACGCCACAGCGCTACTTGTTCCTTATTTGAGAGACGAGATGTAATAGTTGTTGCGAGTGTAAGTTGTATATATGGATTGGGAAGCCCAGAGGCATATTCGTCTATGTGTCTATCTCTTAGAGTTGGCGATGAGGTCGAGAAGTCTGAGATAACAAAGAAACTGATTAAGTTGCAATATCAACGTAACGATATAGATTTCAAAAGGGCAACCTTTAGGTCGAAAGGTGATACTCTAGATATTATTCCTCCTAACAAGAGCGAGACAGGAATAAGAATATCTTTTTTTGGTGATGAGATAGAAGAAATTGCAGAGATTAATGTTGTCACGGGCAACAAAATCAATACTCTTAAACATTTGTTTTTACTACCTGCAACACACTACGCAATTGGTAACGAAGATAGCATAGATGATATAATTGAAGAAATACGTCATGACTGTCTTGTTAGAGTCAAAGAATTTGAGGAACAGGGCAAGTTGATAGAAGCGCAGAGAATCAAAGAACGTGTTTTCTATGATCTTGAAATGATAAAAGAGGTAGGATATTGCAGTGGAATAGAGAATTATTCTAGATATTTCGATGGCAGAAGCCCCGGAGAAGCTCCATACACATTGCTAGATTATTTTCCTAAAGATTTCGTTCTTTTTGTAGACGAGAGTCATATTACGTTACCTCAAGTTAGAGGAATGTATAGTGGAGATTTTGCAAGAAAAACAAGTCTTGTAGACTATGGATTTCGCTTGCCATCAGCATATGATAATAGACCTCTTAACTTCGAAGAATTTGAGAAAAGAATTGGACAAGCAGTGTTTGTATCTGCAACACCCGGAGAATTTGAATTAAAAAATAGCGACAATGTAGCTGAGCAAATAATTAGACCTACAGGTCTGCTTGATCCAGAGATATTTATTCGACCAATTGAGAATCAAGTTGACGATTTAATTGGTGAGATTAATGACACAATTGCCAAAGATGGCAGAATACTTGTAACAACACTTACCAAGAAGATGGCGGAGAGCCTAACTACTTATCTAACCGACAAAGGCATTAAGGTAAGATACCTACATTCTGACATTGACACATTGGAGAGAATGCAAATAATAAACGCTTTAAGGGCTAAAGAATTCGATGTACTAATTGGTATTAATTTGTTAAGAGAGGGAATAGATATTCCAGAGGTAAAACTTGTTGCTATTCTAGATGCAGACAAAGAAGGCTTCTTGAGATCGGACTGGGCATTGATTCAGACGATAGGCAGAGCGAGTAGAAACTCAGAATCCAAAGTTATCTTATATGCTGATGTTATGACTAAGTCAATGGATATAGCAATTAAGGAAACGAATAGGCGAAGAATAATTCAAATGGAGTATAATGCAAAACATGGAATTACGCCTAAAACAATTATAAAACCAATTAAGAATACATTAGAGATTACCAAGAAGGCTGAAGGTGGAAGAAAGAAGATTAAGCTAAGCAAGACGGAAACGCTTAAGGAAATAGAGAATCTAAGGAAGCAGATGCAGATTGCAGCAGATGAATATGAATTCGAAGTTGCAATCAAAATAAGAGATAGAATCAAAGAGTTGGAAGAATACATTAATAAGTAAAGGAAGTTATTGTTATGTTGGAAAATATAGTTATAAGAGGAGCAAAGCAGAATAATCTAAAGAACATTGATTTGACTATTCCTAGGAACAAACTTGTAGTATTTACAGGAGTTAGTGGAAGTGGCAAGAGCACTTTGGCATTTGATACAATATATGCAGAAGGTCAGAGAAGATATATTGAGAGTCTAAGTAGTTATGCGCGTCAGTTCCTAGGGCAAATGGATAAGCCAGATGTGGAATCTATAGAGGGCTTATCTCCAAGTATTGCAATAGATCAGAAATCTACTTCTCACAATCCTCGAAGTACTGTAGGAACTGTTACTGAGATCTATGATTATCTAAGGTTGTTGTTTGCCAATATAGGTGTGCCTTATTGTCCTAATTGTCACAAAAGAATTTCTTCCTCTAGTATCGATGTAATTGTTGATAATATTATGCAACTTCCTGCAGGGACTAAAACCATGATAGAAGCCCCTATGTTTAGAGGGAAAAAGGGTGCCTTTGCAAGTGAATTTGCTGTGTATAAGAAAGATGGTTTCCAAAGAGTCAAAGTAGATGGCGAACTAAGAAGTCTGGACGAAGAAATATTGCTAGATAAGAACAAAAAACATGATATATCTATCGTCATTGATAGAGTTGTGATCAAAGAAGGAATTGTTAAGAGATTGACAGAGTCTGTAGAACAAGCTTTGAAATTGGCAGATGGCGTAGTTGCAGTAACTTACGATGAGGGTGAGCAACTGTATAATAGTAAGATGGCTTGCCCAACTTGTGGATATAGCATAGCCGAAATCAGTCCTAGAATGTTTAGTTTTAACAATCCATATGGTGCTTGCCCAGATTGTCTAGGTATAGGATATAAGCAGATTATAGATACAGACAAACTAGTCAAAGCACCTAATATTAGTCTGCTTGAGGGTGCAATAGGAATATCTTGGGTAATAGAGCCTAGTTATGTTAATACCTTCTACAAAGCAGTGTCGGACAAGTTTGGAATTGCTTATGATGTACCTTT
>CAJOPQ010000097.1 GCA_905236445.1 uncultured Clostridia bacterium | reverse complement strand
TCATATATTGCCATGCCAGCCGTTACACTTCCACCCGGACTATTGATATACAAGCAAATATCTTTGTTAGGATTCTTAGCTTCTAGATAAATTAGTTGCGCAACAACAGTATTGGCAACTGCATCTGTAATCTCACCTGTTAAGAAGATAATTCGATCTTCTAATAGTCGGCTATATATATCATAACTTCTTTCGCCATTATTCGTCTGGTCAACAACCATAGGTATTAGCATATTGTATTCTCCAATTTTATAAAACTTTTTAAAGTAAATTATGACTAAAATAAATAAATTTATGCATTATTACTAATTAAGAAATCTACAAGTTTATTGAATAAAATGTCATTTTTGATATAAGCCATTCTCTCATCAGTAATTCCAGCCTTAGTATCTTTAATAGTTTTGCCAGTTTGTTGTGCCATTTCTTTAATCTTGGCATCAACTTCTTCTTTTGTTACTTCTAGTTTCTCTAATTTAATTACTTCTTGCAAAGCTAGTCTAACTTTTACAGACTTCTCAGCAGGTTTGCTCTGAGTCTTTCTCAATTCTTCCATAGTAGAATTAGTGTATTTCAAATAATCCTCTATAGTTAATCCTTGATACATTAATTGATTAGACATACCTTTAATCATGTCATCAATTTCGTCATCAATCATACATTTAGGAACATTTACTTCCATATTCTTAACAATTTCGTCAATTATCTTATTCTCAGTCTCTGTCTTTGCAGTCTCACTTGCTTGTTTTTCCAATCTTTCTTTGATACTTGCCTTATAATCTGCCAAAGTCTCAAATTCTGATACATTACTAGCAAATTCATCGTTGATTTCTGGATATTCCTTGTACTTAATAGAATTAACTTTGCACTTGAAATCTGCTTTCTTTCCTGCCAAATTCTCTGCCTGATAATCCTCTGGGAAAGTAACGGTAACTACCCTTTCTTCACCCACTTTGGCACCAATTAATTGATCTTCGAAATTGTCGATAAAGCTATGGCTACCAATCTCTAGGTCAAAAGCATCTGCTTTGCCACCATCAAAAGCTACGCCATCAACACTACCCTCGAAGTCAATATTGGCAATATCACCGTTTTCTACTGTCTTATCAGCATCTTTTTCAACTAGTCTTGCTTGTTGCTCTTTGACTCTATCAATTTCTTTATTAACATCTTTGTCTGTAATCTTCTTAGGTTCTACCTTGATATTAAGACCTTTGTAAGCACCAAGTTTTACTTCTGGCTTAACAGTAATATTAGCGACAATTACTATTCCTTTGCTATCAAGTGATTTGACAGATAACATTGGAGCATCAACTGGCTCAATATCTTTCTCTTTGTCAAGGATATTAATATAGTGTTTGAAGAAGCCATCACCAATTGCATCTTCGTAGAAAACTTCATCACCATAAGCTTTCTCAATAACTTTTCTTGGTGCTTTTCCTTTTCTAAATCCTTCTACTACAAATCTATTCTTGTTCTTATTATAAGAATTATTCAATTCTTCTTCCCATTCTTCAGTTGTTAGAGTTAGTTCTATTTCTACATTTTTATTTTCTAACTTCTTTACTGTGTACTTCATTTTTTTCTCCTTATAAATCTAAAAATACCGACAGATTATATCACAAAAAAAATATATTTGCAATTGATATAAGAGCAAATATATTCAATTAATCAATAAATTATTTAAAAATCGCAAACGCTACTGCCAAAATTGCGAGTGCAAGAAAAGCAATTGCGTATCCTAGATATGTTTTTTTGTCCATATTATTAAGTGCATTGGTAACACTTGAGAATACCCCCGTCTTCTTTTCTTGTTCTGTCAGTTCCATTGTATCATATATTTCTTTCTTTGCCTTATATTTTACATACATCTTATAAGACACAATCATAAGAACACAAGCGAGTATGATTAGTATCATTCTTATATACCAATCTGCCCTATATGGAATGATTATTAATACAATCATTAACGCTATAAGTGATACCAATATAATATTGGAGGTTTTGCTGAAAAAAGCCTTAATATTGTCCTTTATCTTCTTCATATTTTTCTTCTATAAAACAAAAAATAATACAATTAGAACAGCTGCTACAGCCCAAACAACATAATACCAGATATTTCTCTTGTATACAGCATAACTAAATGATGAAGCAAGTACAACGATATAAGATAAAACATTTCCAATAGTTGTAAGTGCTCCACTTATGCTTGATATAATTTTAGAAAAAATTAATGCAAGACCTATGCAGATTACTGCAACAAAAGATATAAATTTTAATATTCTTCCCCAACTGAAAGAATTAGTAGTTGTTTTAGTATTTTTTGACATAATTAACTCCTTATAATTATTTTTCGGTATATTCATGAATGAAAATCCTGAAGCTAGCATGAAAAGTGCCCCACTTTCTTCCAACTTACGATAATAGAATAACACAAATTTTTTGAAATATAAAACTTATTTATAAATTTTTTAATTTTGTATTGAATATTTACAACCACAATAATTTTGCCTGTATATCCCCCAATCTTTGCTATTTCTTATTGACTTCAAATATCCATCATTTTTTTTGAAATTTGCTTCTAAATACTCAATTCCATATTCTTTGGATAGTGCGTTACCAATGCTATTAAGCAAAATGTAATCTTTGTGAGGACTAACTGACATTGTAGTTGTAAATATATCATAGCCATGACTCGCCGCATATTTGCAAGTATATTCCAATCTAAGAGTGAAACATTTGGCACATCTTTTACCGCCCTCTGGCTCTTTCTCAAGACCAACTACGGCTAAATCATAGGAATCAGGATTGTACTCAGCCTCTATAAGATGTATATTAATTCCTTTTTCTTTAAGGACATCTACCACTTTTTGCTGTGCATCAAGCCTCTTATAGTACTCTTGCATTGGATAAATATTTGGATTATAAAACAAAATAGTTACTTCATATTCTTTAGCTAAGTTCTCTAGCACCCCGCTACTGCACGGTCCACAACAACTATGTAATAATAATTTCTTCATATATTTCCTTTTTTTAAATAATCAATTGTAATACAAAACCAAGCAGAGTACTAGCAAGATATAGTGTAGCAACTATTCCAAAGTTTGCCTTGATATTCTTGTTGTTCTTAAATAAAACCAATAGAGCAACTCCAGCGTTAACACATAGTCCTGTAATCAAAGAGGCAAAACTTATTCCCTCCAATACAAATAATTCTGTGATGATTACACTAGAGGCGCAGTTAGGTATTAAACCTATTAAGCCAACAACGAATGGTTGCCAAATAGTGTTATTGAGCATATATGTCGCAAGTTTTTCTATGCCTACAAATTCTAATATTACACCAAAAATTATATTGACAATTAGGATAAACAAACAAATTTTTAAGCTATGAATAAGTGGGTGCATAATAAATCTCTTGAAAGTCTTCTGATCCTCGACTACATCATGACCACAGCAACCATAGTCATGCTCATGTGGAGCATGT
>CAJOPQ010000096.1 GCA_905236445.1 uncultured Clostridia bacterium | reverse complement strand
GATTTGGAATTGAAGCGGCAGGTAAATATCCAAGATGGACAAGTACAATCAATATTTGATTTCGAAGAGAGCGTTAGCAACGATGAGTTCTTACGCCCCTATCTTACACAGAGTGCAGACAATAGATTAAAGAGCATTGTCGCAACTATTCAAGAGGAGCAAGATAGTATAATCAGGTTGCCGTTTTCCAAATCTTGTATTGTTCAGGGTGTGGCAGGATCGGGTAAAACAACGGTTGCGCTTCATAGAATATCTTATCTAATGTATAATTATAGAGACAAAGTAAAACCAGACGAATATTTAATCATTTCGCCAAATGAGATATTTATGAGTTACATATCTAGCATATTGCAAGATTTAGACGCAGACAAGACTAACAGCTTCTCAATTAATCAAATGGTGGAAAATGTAATTGGCACAGAATACAAAATTCTTAATAAGCATGAACAATATAAATTTCTAACTAGTAAGAAAATCTCTACATCATACTTGAAATACAAGGGCAGTATAGAATTTGCAAGTGCAATAGATAAGTATCTCGAGGATTATAAGAATAAAATATTAGCCAAGCCTATCATTATTAATGGAGTCAATGTAATGGATGCAAGCGATACTTTATCATATTTCAACGAAGATGGCGTCAATTTTGAGACTATGATAGAACATGGATTGAAGAAGTTAACACTTGCTATTACATACAACTTTGAGATTAATAAGTCAGTGCTAGATAAGATTAATTCATCAGACATTGATCTTATGAAGAAATTTGACGCCAGACGCAAGGTTGAGTCCGGCAAGACAGATTATATTAAGAAGCAATTCAACACTAAGATAAATGTGATGAAAATGTATTACGAATTCATAGAGAATATAGATAAGTACACAAATTATAACGAAGCAGATATTCTCGCAAAACATACACTTGCTAATTTGAAATCTAAGAAAATAGCTCACGACGACTTAGGTGCAATCTTATATATCTTGTTCAAAACAACTACACTGCCGTTCTACAATAACCTTAAGTGTGTTATTATAGACGAAGCACAGGATCTATCAGAGTTGATGTTTGTGGCATTAAGGGGAATCTTTGCATCAGCCAATTTTGGAATCTTTGGCGATGTGGCGCAGGGCATATATTCTTATCAATCTATAGATGACTGGTCACAAGTGCTTAACATATTACAAGATGCGGAAATGTTGTATCTGAAACGTAGTTATAGAACGAGCATTGAGATTATGACGGAAGCCAATAAGTGCTTGACTCGCCTTGGAGTTCCTCCTGCCAACAATGTTGTTAGACATGGAGATGAGGTAGAGAGGATTGCTGATAACTCTGTAGAGACTTTTAAGAATGTCATATCGAAGTGTAACAGCCAATTTTCACATACGGCAATTATATGCAAAGATGATGCTGAGTTAGAACAAGCAAAGGCAAAACTGCAAGATCTTAATTTGGCTGTAATTGATGAGCATAATTATACTTATGACGATTCAACTAATTTACTTCTTAGCGTACAGACTGCCAAAGGGTTAGAGTTCGATAGCGTAATCATTTACAATGAGTCGTCATACACAGCAAGTCCACTTGACCTAAAACTTCTATATGTGGCAGAGACAAGAGCTTTGCATAAGTTAGTGTTACTAGGTGCAAAGCAGTAAAAAGAAGTAAAACATATATTTTTTTATAATCCTATTGAAATTACTAATTGGATATGTTACAATACTGTATCAAAAATATCAAATTAGGAGAGAAATATGACACAAGTAGAGTCTTGGTTAGAAAAAATAACTAAAGAGGACGTACAGGATTTTATGTACAGAAATTTGCCAGACAAGATAAGTTTTGTTAAAGAAGTGCTAGACGACAATTATGGCAAATATTTCCGAGTTGCTATAAGTGATGCTGTAAAAGACAATTCAGCGAACTATATGTTTGGTCAATTTGGTTATGTGAAGACAAGCAACGATGGAATCAAAGACGATTTTGATACATTTATGACAAAAAACTTCAAACTTGCACTTAATTGGGCTGCTTACCTTAACGAAGCGAATATAGATGATGTTAATACAAGTGGCAGGACATATCTTCAAGATTTCGAAATTAATTTTGACGAAGCTATTACTGCACAAAGAGATGAAGAAGTGAGACAAGCGAACCTTGCGTTTGAAGATAAAAAATTCAAGGCTGCATTTGTTGCAGACTGCATTGCCGAATTAACCAACAAAGATTGTTCAGAAATGTAAAAATGCCACAAACTAGTGGCTTTTTTTACAGATAAATCAATGCTATAAAATTTAATTTTTATAGCATTTTTTTGTGATTGCCTTATATAGTTAGTCATCTAATAGAATATGTAAAAATATCATTATTTGTTGCCTACAATTAGTCCACATGCAATTTTTGCCCCAGCATTGCCAGAAGGTTGAGTGGTGAAGTCGTCTGGAGAGGAGTGAATAATTATAGTCTTACCTATAACTTCTTCTACAGCAAACCTATTTGTTAAATTGGCTGCAAAAGCAAATCCGTCTGCACCAAATAGTGGTGGCAAATCTCCTGCGTGATATGGGTGTGGGCAGTTATTAGGATTGTAATGAGTCAGTGCGTTGGCAAAAGGATCTTCGCTATTGCCGGTGCAACTAGTGCCTTCGTGAATGTGGAATGCGAATATTGGACTTGAACAGTTGTCTCGCTTCTGGGGTAGTCCCATAATATCCGCGACAACTACTACACCATATAGGGTTTGGAAAAAATACACATAACCATCTATTGCAGGATATGTGGAACTGCCCATAATTTTCGCATACGCATCTGGTCTACTATCGAATAGTTTTTTGAAATTCGGGTTATTAGATTGAATCATATCATCTCCGTCAAAAATTGTATTTTGTTTTTTATATGCTATAGACATACAAAAAAGTTAACAAAGCAACACTCATATTGTGTATTATAAGCATAATTCAAAGATTCTAACTTATTGCATGCCCTATATGTTGCGAAAAAGTTTGACAATATTCGTATAAAAATATAGAATTATGAAAAAAAGAGAGAGGTATTTAATAGCAATGATTTCGTTTACAGTTGATGACAAAAAATTTAATTTTAGAGTTGGTGCAATAATAATCGACACAAAATCTAACAAAGTATTACTTAACACAATTGAGGGTTTTGGATTCTATCTGCTTCCAGGAGGAAGGGTGGAATGGATGGAGAATTCTACAGAAGCAATAAAGCGAGAACTGGACGAGGAAATAGGATTGAAAAATATTGATCCAAAATATATTGGAACACTTGAGAATTTTTTCAATTTCAAAGGTGTTAACTTCCATGAAATCTCTAATAATTTTGTAATATATCTTGACGAAAACAACTCTATACCACGAGATGATGAATTCAGAGGTCTAGAGGGTGACAAACATATTTATAGATGGGTTAGTATAGAAGATATAGACAAGGTAAAGCTACAGCCAAGTGTGTTAGCAAAAATGATTAAAAATGTTGGCAATGAACCAAAATTGTACGAGTTACAAAATAACGAAGAAATTTAGAGAGAGGATTTGTCATGGCGGAGCTTTATATTGATTTCTGTAAGAAAATTAAGATCAAAGTAGTAAGTAGCAAAAGCGTAAAATGGTCTATTTCGAACTACCTTAAGAGTCAAATTGTTAAAAAATGTAGGCCAGACTACACAATTACTCTTATTGATCAATATAATCAGGTCACAGTACCTAGCAAAGCAAAGATTGTAGAGTCTACGATTTCAGCAAATTATTATTGTTGGAAAGATGGAAATGTGCAGTTTTGTTATACAGAAGGCAACAAATACACTAGTCCACATTTTATAATTAAATGTGGACAAGATATTACTCTGTTTGCAAATCAGAACAAAGAAGATGTTCTTATTAAAATAATTAGAGAACTTTGTATGAAGAGTTTAGTCAAAGAAGGGTATGTGCCATTTCATGCTTCTGCAGTGTGTCATAAAGGCAAAGCAAACGTTTTCTTTGGACAAAAAAATAGTGGCAAAACTACTTCGTTACTACTTTCTACTACTTATTTACAATCCAATCCAATGTCAAACGATTTGACCTTTATTAAAAAATGTAAGAACAACAAATACAGCGTATTTGGTTTCTTTTATAGAATTAAATTTGATAATAGAGCATACGAATTATTGCCAGTAGTAAAGGCACATGCCAAAGCAAGTGATTTTACAAGGGTTGCCTTAACCCCACTTGCTTTTGAAAAAAAGTTCGGTGTACGGTGGGTATACGAAGCACCTCTTAATGCTATTTATCATGTTTCTAGCAATTATACAGACAGCGAATGTAGATTGAAAAAATTAGACGATACAGAGAAATTCGAAAGTAGAAAAAATATATACGACGATTGCAAATGGGGAGACTTTCTCAATCTTGGTATCGAAGTTGGTTCTTCTGATATGGTGTTCAATTCTATGGATGTAATGGAATTATCTGGGGATATTCGACAGTTTTTCTTGTTAAAATCAGTAAAGAAGTTGCTTAGAAAATTTCCAACAATAAAAAACGATTATGCGATACAGAAGTCGCAACTCGGAACTGGGAACAATTTCATATTAGTTAGTAGAGGTAACAAATTTTTTGTTAAATCGTTTTCTGAAAGGAATATTTACGACAACATTGCCAACGAGGAGAAGGCTATTCAACAACTGTCGGAATATAAATTTCCGATACCAAGGTATCTTACAACAACAGACAACAGAATTTTTGCAAAAGATGGATGCCTAAGTATTTCGATACAGAAATGGATAAATGCAGAATCAGTTGATAGTTATGATTGTACAGATAGATATATGTATAGAAGTGCAACTATTTTAGCCAAAATTAACAAAATCTTAGATGGTCTTAATTTTGCTAAAAGAATGTTGGATACATTCGATAACATGGACCAAGCCATAGATGCAACCAATAAGTTGTTAAAAAGATTAGAAAAATCAAAAAATTTGGCATATAGCAACGAAATCAAAGGAGTTCTTATTTCCAAAATTGACTTATTGAGCAAATTAAAGGAATACTCATTTCCTGACATCAATAAATTTACTTTTAGGAATTCACACGGAGACTATAGCATTATTCAGATTTTAAGAAAAAATGGCAAAGCTTACAAGGTAACAGACTTTTCGCGTGCAGGCTGTTATCCAATTATATGGGAGATAATAAGATCTTTTAGCTATGCCGACAAAGATGCCAAGATGGGAAAAATAAATAAGACGAAATTGGAAAAATACATTAAAAATTACGAAAAAGTGTTGCCATTGTCTAGCTTTGATAAAGAAAATATGTATTTATTATATGGTGTACAAATATTAAAAAGCAATTTTGGTTTTTATAACTATATTGACAACAACGATGACAGCAATTTGGCGTTTGCTTTCTGGAGATTTGAATTTGCCAAAACATTATTAAAAGAAGCAGGGGTATTTATTGGTGATTAAAATAATTGCAAATATTATAAGCAGAGGCACCGAACGTTCCGGCTCGGGTGGTTATATGGCGATTACAGAGCAGGTAGATAATTTTAGATATATTTTACCAATAGCACACAATATCGAACAAGTAGACCATTTACCACCACAAAGATTGCGAGTGTCTAGAGATTTGGATTTGGCACAAATTGCAGTCTGCAGGTTCAGACTAATATCTGCTTTGTTTCTCAAGAATCACACGCTAGACATTCATTCCAAGATTCTAATTATAGGCTATGGATGTGTGGGATATGCGTGCCACGAAGAGTTAAAGTCTCGAGGTTTTGAAAAAATTAGTGTGTTAACGAGACACAAAAAATTGTTAAAAATTAATTATGTTGATTCAAAAGTGTTAAATAAAAATAACTTCGATACAATAATAGACACAACGGGAAATAGTGATGCTATTAATCAAGTGATAACTAATATGCAACCTCGCCAAACACTTGTTTTGTTAGGGACACCAAGGCAGTCTCCCAATATTGATTTGCTACAAGTTCATAGACTTAATTTAACAATTATAGGCGCACATGAGCTTAATGGTTATTCAGATGCATATAGGCAACAAGCTTTCGATGAAGTTGTGACAAATGTCTATAATAATAAAATAAAATACAATGATGTTGTAGAAGAAATTAATCAACACATTGAAGATATTGAAGCAAATAAAAAAATTTATACAGTGATAAGGAAATGATCTATAGTTTTAAATGTTGTAATGAGGTTTTTTTGATTCAATTAGACAATAATAAATTATCATCAAGAATACAAGAACTGGTTATGGCTTATCAGCCAACAACATCCCAAGATGTCTATGCTAGAATCATTATTTCAGAAAAATGTTGTTATATATATGTTTTGGGTAGATTAATAAAGAAAATTAATAGTAGCATATCTGATAGAGATTGCTACCTAGTGTTTTATTATTTTTTGTATACTGCGCTTTTGAAAAAAAATATATTTGGAATTCATGGTGCTGTTGTTTCCAAAGATAATAATGCACATTTAATTGTTGGTAATTTTGGTGCAGGCAAGACAACTCTCACCAAAGAATTTAGTAATGTTGGATATAATATTAATTCTGCTGATCAAACCTTTCTAGTGGCTAATGATAATAAATTGTACATGGCTCAAGGCAGTGCACGAGTGGTATACAACAAGGCTACAGAAATATTGGACTACAACGAATGCAACAAATTTATAAAGATAAGTTCAATTATTTGTGTCGATGGCATGGCAAATGGTGGCGATATTGTAATCATGCAAGAGTTAGACAATTTCCGTAAACTTAAGGTGTTATCTCAATATTTGTTGTGGATTACGATTAATCCTTTGCACAATTCGTTTAAATTTCTCAAATATAGAAGTCGTTCTGTAATTGCCAACTTAAGCCATGCTGTCACAAAAACAAAACAAATCAAAGTCAGGGGAGACGCAAAGAAAATTGTGCAACAATTATCTAATTTATAGTTAATGTAATTAAGAGTTTGGAGAAAAATTTATGATATACAGATATTATGACAATAAAGAAAAATTAAAACAAGATCTAATAGCAAAATTTCATGATAAACCTATTGATATTCAGGAGAGGGGTAACAATTTAATAATCTCTTTGCAAGCAAAGCAGTATGTAATAACTGCAGTGAATTATGATCTGCCGATTAGAAGTTTTTCTATACCTTTTTTTCCAGAGGACGGTCTAGAGTTAATTACAGATAGAGAGCGCAGCGAGATTGATGATATTTTGGAGAGTATTTGCAACACATATTCTAACAAAGAAATTTCTGCAATTATAGATGATATGCAAGTTTGCAAATGGTACAGCAATGCCAACGAGGGTGTATTATCAAATGTTGCAATTATTTGGCGAGATCATTTCTTGGAGGAAAACATTGGACTGCTTAATGGTCTTGTCACAATGGGTGTAAAACCTGAGAACATGATGGTCTTGGATAAGGGAGATAAGACAAAGCATCAGCACGAAATAACAGAGACGTTCAAGAAGATGGGTTTTGTTGTTGATGTACTAGACAATGCGGCAATCAATGATATTGACAAGAATCCTATCGCCATTCAATTAATTACAGGTTTTATCGAATCTAAGAGAGAAAATAAGGTTATAGTTATTGATGATGGCGCAATAGTATCCAAGATCCTTAATACAAGAAAATTTGAAAATGTAATTGGTGTTATAGAGCTAACAGAAATGGGGTTAAGAAGAATTAGAAAATTAGATGAAGACTTGCTATATCCTGTTTTAAATGTGGCAAAAACTTCTTTAAAAAGAAATCTAACATATCCAGAAATATCTAACTCAATTTTTGTCAGGATAATTGAATTACTTGGTGGAGAAAAATTAATAGGAAGATCTGTTCTAATATGTGGTTTTGGAGATCTTGGTTCGATATTGGCAGATAGATTGAAAAATTTCGGCGTGAGAGTCTCCATCTTTGATCCAGATATAATGAAATTAATAGTAGCAAGCGAGAGGGGATATAACACATACAAAAGTGCAATAGACGCAGTAAAAGCTGAGAGGCCTTTCTTGGTTGTAGGTGCATCGGGTTATAATAGTTTAGATGAAAATCTTATTGAAAATTTACAAGACGGATCTTATGTAACGGCTGGAGCAACTGCAGACTTGTCTGTTTTCTTGAGATATGAACAGGCTGGTGTCCCTTATAAAAAGATTAAAAACTTGGGTACACAATATCTAATAAAAGGAAAAAAGATCTCCGTGTTAGGTAACGGAAGATCTGTTAATTTGTTTGAGAGTGAGGCTATTCCTAATCGAGCTAACGATATATTTAAGGCTGGTATACTTGTTACAACAAAGAATTTAGCACTAAAGTATCAAGAACTAAAAAATGTGTTAGATGTGGAAAACGTAGAGTTATGGATAAGTGAATCAGGAATTTTAGAAAAATATTATGATACATATCTTGACAGATAAGAGATATTTATAATTCATACTCAGATTTGTCTAATATTTCTTTACTTATTTTGGTATTTATCACAGGGTTGTCTAGTGCGCCAAGAGTTGTTTCGCCACTATGATAGTCGCTACCACCAGTCACCAATAGGTGATTGTCTTTGCAAAAAGCATCTAGCATAACTTGCAATTCGGAAGAGTTGGCGGAATGAAAAATTTCTACGCCGTTAAGATCTTTTTTAACCAACTTGTCTAGAAGTTCAAATGTCTTGATGTTGTTAAGATTGTATTCACCTGGATGTGCCAAAATTGACAATCCACCGGCACTTTTAATAACACTAATAACCTCGTCTGTGTAAGTTTCAATAGAGTCTAAAAATGCGATACAATTTTTGTACTTTTGTTTTATTTTAAGGCTTGTGGCAGGATCTACACCACTATCTTTTAGTGCGTTATAAAAGCTATAATTTCTAAGTCCAAAATTTTTGGTAATTTTGTCATCAATCACATCTGCAACTGAGGCAAGCTTGTAGTCATATAGAATATTTTTAAAGACAGTTGCTTTGGTTAATTGAATATCCCGTATATGTTGAGCAATTTGATTAACTCCACCATCTTTGACGTCAATACCGTATCCCAACAAGTGAATTGCAACATCATCTTCAACACAAGAGAATTCTATCCCGGGGACAATTAGTATTTTGCAAGACGATAATTGTGTTGGCAAATTTTTGTATGCCTCTACTGTATCGTGGTCGGTAATTGACAAAGTATCAACGGCGTCTTTTTTTGCCTTAGCAATTAGTTCTGCTGGTGACATGCTGCCATCAGAATATATTGTATGTGTGTGTAAATCAATCTTTTTATTATCCATATATATATTATAATCACAGCAAGGAAAGTTGTCAATAGACATTTTTAATCGGAGGTGTATAATGAAATTAACGGCTATAAGTGACGAGATTGGAAACAATGTTAATGAAATAATTGATGCATTAATAACAAACGATTTACACTATGTCGAGCTGAGAAAAATTGATAACAAAAGGCTAACAGAATATACTTATAACGAATTGGATAACATCTATAAGAGATTTAAAAAGAATGGAATAAGGGTGTCTTGTATAGATACTAACATAGGCAAGAAAGAAAACGCATTTGACGAAAAAAAGAACGAAAGTTTAATTATAGAATATTTATCAATTGCCAAAATTTTCAGATGCAAGTATATAAGAATTTTTTCAGACATCTCCAATATTAAGTCATTTGATTCAATTGAAAGAAAGTTGGGCAAATATTCTTCTTTAGCAAAAGAGTATGGTATAGTTGTTCTTGTAGAGAACGAAAAAAACACCATGTTGATTAATCCAGTACAAATCAATTGGGCGCAATTTGACAATATTAAATTGCTGTTTGACAATGAAAATTGTGAGTATTATAATCTGGACTCTGTACAAATATTACAAGAAGTGACAGCTAATGTGCGATATATTCATTTGAGAGATTGTTGCAGAAAAACTGGTCAATATACTTATTTGACAAAAGGTGATTTGAGAATTCAAGAACTAGTTAATGTGTTACATACAAATAAATTCAAAGGTTTTGTTTGTTTGGAAAGCTTATTACCTTTGTATATACACGACAAATCAAAAAGCGAAATATTGGCAGACAATTTACAATATCTTTTAAAACTCGTAAATTTGTAACACATACAAAATTGTCATAAAATTGAGTGTTTTGGATACAACAATACATGTTGTTGACAAAAATGCATAAATTTGGCAAATCACAAACACAATGTTTTCAAATATTTAGATTCTCTTCATTAAATAATTCACTATCAAGGAATTGGTTACTGTCCTGTCAAATCCATTGGCAATCAGAATAACAGTAGATAGCAAATTATCGCGAATTGTCTCGTGCATTATGTTTTTTAGAGTTGAATGAGTGATTCCACTATTCATAGCAAGTCTATATTTAGTCATTTTCTTCTCTTGCAATAGTTCGGCGATTCTAAGCGCCAATGCATGATTAACTGAATTTGTCATCAGTCTCTCCTTATAGTTATGAATAACCATATGTTAACATTTATATTTTGTTTATTATGGTTGTGTGCAACTATAAATTTGTTTATACATTTTAATTTAGAATTACTAAAATATGCTTAACCAATGCTTTTGCTACGAAGCAAAGAGACGCTTAAGTATTTTTAGGATTTTTATTAAATCTTAAATGATTATAT
>CAJOPQ010000095.1 GCA_905236445.1 uncultured Clostridia bacterium | reverse complement strand
TTTTATTTTTATTTTTATTTTTTTGTATATTTATGCATAAAATGTTTGTATAAATATAAATATTGTTGTATAATTATAAAAATTTGCATACACAAGAGGAAAAAATGGCTAGAAATGCGCGTCATAATAAAATTATAGAGGTTATTACAAATAATGCTATAGAGACTCAAGATGAGTTGGTAGAGGCTCTCAAAAATGCTGGATTTGATGTTACGCAAGCAACGATTAGTAGAGATATTAAGGAATTAGGATTAGTAAAAGTTCTAAGTGGTGATAAAAAATATAAGTACGCAATTGTATCGTCTAATCAAGTATTGCCTGATAAAATGGTGTTCTTGGCACAAAATTGTTTGGTTTCAATTAACATAATAAACAATATGGTTGTTATTAAAACAATTTGGGGTACTGGTCTCTTTGTTAAATCGGTCATTGAAAAACTTGCGATTTCTGACATAATCTCCATAACTTATTCGGAAGATAGTTTACTATGTATTTGTGAAAGCGAAACTAATGCGAAATCGGTGAAGAAAAGTATCGAAAATCTTATATTTAATTGATCTAATTATTAAGAAATATACTTAAATGCAAACTCAACCAATATGGTTCAAGGTTGAGTTTTTTTGTTGTATATTGGAAAAAATACACAAATAAGTCATGGCTACATTACATTTATTGCAAAAGCACCAATCTTAAAGCCGATAGTTTTTTATTTTTTCGAAAATATGTTCGACAAATGTTTGATTTATCGAAAATTTGTGCTATAATTGTTGCAACAATAAGGAGAATGAATATGTTAAAGAGTTTGTCTATTAAAAATGTCGCTTTGATCGATGAGGTTGGGGTAGAGTTTGGTGAAGGCTTTAATGTCTTTACTGGAGAGACGGGAGCTGGAAAATCTATTCTAATTGGAGCGATAGGTTTGCTTCTTGGCGATAAGGCTGATAAGGTGATAATAAAAGAAGGTAAAGATTTTGCGAAAGTTGAAGGACTATTTGATATTACTGGCAATAGTGCAGTTGCCAATCTAGGAAAAGAGTTGGGAATGGAGTTTGATGATGATTTAATTCTTTCTCGCATATTTCACTCCAATGGCAAATCTGATTATAGGATCAATGGAAGTTTAACGACACAAAGTATTTTTAAGCAGATTTCAAATTCGTTGATTGATATTTTTGGACAGCATGACAATCAACAATTGCTAGATAATAATAATCATATTGATTATTTTGACAACTATATTGGAGAAGAAATTAAGCTGAAAAAGGCTAAGTTAAAAAGTCTGCTTGACGAGTTGGGTGCTATAAATAAGAGCATCAATTCAATAGGCAGCGATGAAACACAACGTATAAGAGAATTGGAGTTGTTGACATACGAGATTCAACAAATTGATAACGCAGAATTAAAAATAAACGAAGAAGATGATTTGTTGGCAAAAAGACGTGTGATGGTTAATGGCGAGAGATTGTTCAATATAATCGGAGATATAACAACAAAATGTAACAATCTTGATGTATCCACTTTTGTTAAAGAGGCCAGTAGTAAATTGGGTTCTATTGCCGGAATAGATGAGTCTATAGATAATTGCAGGGACAGATTGCAAAATTTGCGTTGGGAAATAGATGATATTTTTGAGACATTGGGTTGTTACATGTCTACGATAAATTATAGCGAAAGTGATTTAGAGCAAATAGATGCCAGATTGGATCTAATCAATGATTTAAAAAGAAAATATGGTAATAGTATTTCTGCCATTTTGGACTATGCAGATAATGCAAGGCAGAGGGTTGATGTGCTAAATAATTGTGATGAAAAATTATCTATCTTAAGAGAACAAAAAAATGAGTACCTATTGAAGATACAAAAAATATGTAGTGAACTTCATGCCATTAGGCTTAGTTATATACATCAATTTGAAACAAGGATAACCGATGAGTTAGTAGAACTAGGAATGAAGAGTGCAAAGTTTGTAGTAAGTGATCAATATGATGACAGCTTAGATAAATTGGAACATTGTGTGACTCACAAAGGAGTAGATGGGATAGAATTTTTGTTCAGTGCTAACGCAGGACTAGAGCCAAAGCCTTTATCAAAAATTATTTCAGGTGGAGAATTGAGTAGGGTGGCTCTATCTTTCAAGGTTGTAAATAATAATATAGAAAACAACAAAACAATTATTTTTGATGAGATTGATACAGGAATTGGTGGTAATACAGGAAGTGTAGTTGGTAAGAAATTAGCAAAAATTTCTTGTAATAATCAACTGCTTTGCATAACGCATTTGGCACAGATTGCCTCATTTGCCGACAAGCATTTCAAGATTGCAAAATGTGAAAAAGGCTTGGTAACATATACCAGCATTAATACATTAAATGACACTGATAGAATAGTAGAAGTTGGACGAATGATTGGCTCGATTGATGTTAACGATTTTGCTAATTTGCATTCAAAAAATTTATTGCAAGATGCATATGCTTATAAGAATTTACTTATGCAAGTTAGTTAATTTTTTGAATAAACAAATTATTGTAAGTAGTGCTAGTAATGATGAACAGAGTATGAAATATACTCTGTTTTTGTTTATGGGATACATGGTCAAAATTATTAGAGTGCTCAGCAAATATCTTAGCCAATATTCAGGTTTTGTTAATGCTTTGAATAGGTCGCTTAATTTAAGTTTTTGCTTCAATTTAGTAATTTTGTTAAAATCAAATGTTTCAATAAATTGGCTTTTATATTTAGTATAGAAATCAATAATTGTCAATATTGTTATATTTGTTGACAATAACTCGATTTTATTATCAATATCTGGTGCTTTATCGATACATATGATTGTTGTATTTTTGTCGTTCAAGTCGACGTATTGAATTATTTTAAGTACATCATTCCAAGTTAAGTTGTTGTCGTAAAAATTTGTAATAATTATTTCATTTTGATTTGCAAGAATGTGTCGATCTGAGATAAGTGAATAATTGTTGCCAAATACTTTATTAATAAGGTTAAGGGATTCATTAATATTGTTAGTTGTAAAAAACTGTGTTAGCTTTGTTACATGGTCATTAGCTTCTTTGCTTTGTTGTAAATTGCTATTTTTAACTTTATTTTTTCTTACAATAATGCTTATTAATATTAGTGTTATAATTGATGAAATTATTAATACTGCGACATTACTTCTAACGAAATAGTTTAACCAAATTGTGAGTATCAGCATACTGATTACAATAATGGAAATGTAGTAAATTGTTCTAAATAAATATTTCATATTTATATTATTGCTTTTTAGTTTGTAGTTTAAACCATTTTTAAATATTTGTTGACTATTTTGTGTGGCACTGTTACAATATATATGAGGGTAATAATGAGATATATAGTCAAGAATTTGAGAGATACAAAGAAAATTGCAAAGAAAATAAAAAAGCGGCTAAATAGTGTAGATATAATTTGCTTGGACGGTGATCTTGGTGCGGGTAAAACTACGTTTACTAAATATTTGCTTAGGTGTCTAGGTGTTAAAGATATTGTGTCTAGTCCTACTTTTACTATAGCTAGGCAATATACTGCAAGAGATAAAATGATGTATCATTTCGATCTTTATCGAATTAAAGAAAGCAAAGAATTAGATGAGATTGGTTTTGCAGAAATGTTATCAAATGCAAATCTTAGCATTATTGAATGGCCAGAAATTGCACGTGAGTATTTCGAAAACTATAATGTACTCAATATAAGTATTTCATTTGATCAAGAGGATAATAGGGTGTTTGAAATAGGTGAAGCATGAAAGATAAAATATTAATTATAGATACAACAAAGGATAATGCATATATAATACTTACTGTGGGTGATGTTGTAGAGAAATGTGTATTAGATATTAAGAACAAAGTGTCTGAGAATCTTCTGCCAGTTATAGATAACATATTAGAGACTCAGCATGTTTCTTTGCGTGATATTGATGCTGTTGGTGTTATCGTTGGGCCGGGATCTTTTACTGGAATAAGGGTTGGATTAGTTACTGCAAAGGCTTTCTCGCAAAGTCTTGGAATTAAACTTATGTCTGCAAATTCTTTTGAACCTTTTGCCAAAATGCTTAATAATGGTAAATTGATATTCAAATGCACAAATACATCATCATATATTGGTGAGTATGTGGATGGTGTTTTGCAAAAAATGAGTGTTATAGGTAATATTGATTTAGCTAGCGAGAATAATATCTATCAACTAGAGAATGAGGCGATCAAAGATTTGGAAAGTAGTGTTATTAACAACTATGAAGATATATTGGTTAAATATTTCAAAGATATATATCGAGATAAGAATTTTACGAATTATTTAGAAATTGTTCCTTGTTATGTCCAGCCATCTCAAGCAGAAGTTAATTTGGCAAAAAAGGACCAAGCTAAT
>CAJOPQ010000094.1 GCA_905236445.1 uncultured Clostridia bacterium | reverse complement strand
TACTATATTGCACAGATAATAATTTCCAGCACAATATTTATATATATGCTGGTGTAGTTTTGACAAAGGAGGATTAAAAAATTTATGACCAAGAAACCTGTAAAAGTGTGGTGTGTAGTTATATGCCTAATCCTAATTGCGTGTGTTGCTGCGACTTTAATTATTCCAATGTTTTCGCTTAAAATTGACTCTGGTGGCATAAGTGGAGATTATGTCAATGTTACTGGTCTGGATATGCTTAATACACTTTTTGGACAAGACTATGCTTCGGCGAGCGAAGGAACTAAACAACTTCTAACATTTATTGGCAAGGGTGCAACTGATTATTCTCAGTATATTAATCCAATCTACATCAATATTATGCTGTATACATATGCAATAAGCCTTGGCTTAGCAACTTTGATGCTTATATTTTCATTATTTAATTTGTGTGGCTACAGATTGTCTGTATTTAATGTGTTGGCAGGATTGTTGATATTGCTAAGTGGAATAATAATTGTGGGTGGAATAATCTTGCAGAATAGAGAACGGATTGCAAATGCAGTCGTTGATTATGACTTTAGACTATCTTATGGAGCAATAGCTCTGCTGGTTATAGGGTTTATCTATATGATGTTTGCTCCTAAGAAAAGAGTGTAAATATATTTAGGGTAAAGAGATGAAAAAGGTTTTAATATTGACAGTCTCGTCAGGTGACGGATATAATAAAAGTGCAAGAGCAATTGTAAATGGTATAGCACAAAGATATCCAAGTGTTAATTTCAGAATTGTAGATGTTTTCAAGGGCAATAAGCAAATGGATTTTTTGATTAGCGAAGAAAAGACCATGGCTCAGAAACTTGCACATAAGATTGAAAGAATGAGATATGCAAAGTCCAAGAGGACGAATGACGAGGAGACTCTTAGAGATAATGTGTCGAAATACACTGATGCAATTGTGGACTACGTTAAGAATAATATACACACATACGAGCCAGACACAATCATCTGTACACACATCTTCCCTGCAATCGTATTAAGTGATCTAAAAGCGAATGGCTTTGAGCCAGTGGCAAAAGCCAAGAAAGTGTATGTAGAATGTAACTACGTTGTATCTCCGTATACAAGACTTTGTAAAAACATGGACTATTACATTGTGCCTACAGATGATATGGCTAAAGAATACAAGAAGTTTGGAATCAAAGACACAGACAAAATTAAAGCATTTGGAATACCGATTATATCTAAGATTGAAAATATAACACTCAAAGAAGACGCAAGAGAGTTAATCAAAATTGACAAGGATTCACATGTAATTTTGCTATCCAGTGGAGACAGCAACGAGTATGGATTCTTTAATCTTGCAAAAGCAATAAATGCGAAATATCCAGACAGTATGCTTATCTGTGTGTGCAATAAGAACACTAAATTAAAAGACAAACTGAATGTGTATGTAAGAAAAAATAACATCAAGAATATGACAGTGTATGGGCATACCAATAATATGGCAATAATTATGTCTGCTAGTGATGTAGTACTTGGCAAGACTGGTGGAGTAGAGGTGGCAGAAGCAATCGCTAAGCAAATTCCATACATATCTGTGCTAAAACTTAAAGGTCAAGATCTTGACAACATGAAGTATCTTAAACAAAAAGGTGCGATCTTAAACGGTAAAAACAAGAACAAGGTGCTTAATGCTTTGTCTTCGATAATAGATGATACTAAGGCAAAAGCCAAGATTAAGAAACAAATGGAAAAACTATATAAATATAATGCAACTGATGAGCTTGTAAAATTTCTTTACAAGACAAAATAGGAGAGTGCAGTAGCAATAAATGGATTTGTTGGATATTTATAGACAATCTACAACATATCAAATATTAGCCAAGGACATACAGGGTGGCACACTATGTCATACATATATGTTGGTTATTTCTGATGAAATTTTAGCAAATTCTTTTGCTAAATTTTTTGCTATGCAACTTATGTGTGAAGATCCTTCTATATGTTGCAAATGCAACAATTGCAATAAGATTCAACACAACAATATGGCCGATGTATTATATTTTCCACAAGGCTCTAAACTTACCGTAGAAGAAAGTAGACAAATTGTTGATGAGAGCTTTGTTTTGCCTTATGAGGCAGATAAGAAATTATTTGTAATCAACAATTTTGATAAAGCAACTCCACAGAGTCAAAATGCACTTCTCAAAGTATTGGAAGAGCCCACTGAATCTAATATGTTTTTAATTATTACAGAATCGTTAAGCACAGTGTTGCCAACAATTCAGTCTAGAGCCAAGAAAATAATAGAGAAGAAGCTACAAGACGACACTATTAGAGAATACATCAAGTCGAATTATTCAGATTTAACTGATGATAAGCTTAACATTGCATGCTTTGTCGCAGGTGGTGACTTAAGTGTAGCTTGCAAAGCAATTAGCGATGACAAGTATCAAAAAATGACAGAGGATATTGTCTATGTCGTTAATAATTTGAAAGC
>CAJOPQ010000093.1 GCA_905236445.1 uncultured Clostridia bacterium | reverse complement strand
GTTCATATTGATAAAAAGCCAGCTTTCTTCTGCTATTTCAGGCTGGAACGGAAGTATATTTGTCGTCGACGAGAATACCTCAAATTCTGATATAGAATTTATGAATGTGCCATTTGTATATTTGCCAGAAGGTGCAGATTCTACTGCTAATGCTAATAATTACAAATGTAATCTACGTGTTAGTGGTAAGAAAGTACTATGTGATGTAGAAGATTCTAGGGCAATTGGCTATGTATATGATGAGAATGGAAATAAGATTGCGGGCTATTATGTGCAAGATGCCGCTGAATCTAATGTAAGCAATGCAGCTCTTGTTAACGATAATAGGGTTGCTGGTGGCATATTTGCATTTACTATATCACAGGCGATGGATTCTGCAACATTTAATCAATATGCACTAGCTGTAGAGCAATTGTTGCAAGACTTTGGCTCTGCTTATAATAATCATTCTGATAATCCTCAACAAATCATTCAAAATATCCCAGAAGTAAAATATGCAGCCCGAGTAATGGCTAATGATATTGCTATCAAGCTCTTACAAGGCCAAGGACATGATAATATAGATTCAACGAAATTTGAGACTGCTGTTCTGTATTGCATTTTGTCCAATTACGGTGTAGATCTAAGTGACACGTTATCTAACACAATTCCAGATGACGATGAAAGGAATTTGTACATCTCACTGGCTGTCGATGTCTTGCGTGAAAATTCAACTATTGGCCAGGTAGACGCAACATATTCTAATAGTGTATTTGCAAGCCTTGGATTATCAATTGTTGAATTGTATGGTCTTGCATTGAAAAGCGATTACTCCGGATTTACTGACAAGGTAAGCATATGTAATCATAATATAAGTGGTGATAAATATGCTCAAGTATCTTTCAATGTATCGGATGATGTAGTAGTAAAACTTGTAGAAAAACTTGCATCTGGATTGATTACTGTCGATGGTGGCAATATCGCACTTAATGGTCCATTAATGCAAATGATGTCAAAGCCTTCAACGGTTGCCCAATATTTGTTATATGGCATGGGAGTGCTTGTTAACGATAATAATGACATGGTGTTACAATTAATTTATCCAATGGGTTCATCATATCCAGTTCCTACAGTTCTTCTAGTTTATACTGGATTCAAATTTGATCCTAATTGGAAGTAAAAACTAATAGATATAATGCAATGTTAGTCTGCGTGAGTAGCGTTTAACACAATTTAAAAAGACACATTAAGTCAAAATAACTGCTTAATGTGCCTTTTTTGTGAATATAAATCCTTTTTATGTCACGTCTACTATATTAACATTGAGGATAAAAATTACATCTTTCATAAAATTTTCGTTGGCATCTAAGTTGAGCATATAATCTTGCCATTCCTTAGTGCATAGTCTATAGAAATATTTTTTCAAATAAAACATGTCAATATTGTTTTCTTTTGCCATGTTGATTGCCTGTGAGTAATCCTCCAAAATTTTGCCTTTGAGTGCTTGTTGCAATTCTTCTGTTATATGAGTATTAACTAGAGAAATAGCATCTATAGAGTACTGATTTGTGTTAACTTCTTGCAATTCGCATAGAAGCGTCATATTAACTGTATATGTTGGCTTGCCTTGAACAAAAGAATATCCAGATCGCAGAGTTTTGTTCTTGACACGCACTGAGAAGTCTGCATCATCTATATATCTAGTTGACACATTCTCAACGTGTATAGTGCTTTTGACAACATTTTTAGATAATAGATTAAATATTTTTGCTTCATCGCTTTCGAGTCGTGCAACCATTGTTCCATGTTGAAACACTGCAACTTCTCCGTTGTAATCTATTTCGATATTTGCTTTGCCGTTAGATCCGGAAGTAGAGTCAGAACTAGACCCTTTGTCTCCTTCTTTAGTATTGCTAGAACTAGAGTTGCTAGAACTGGTGTTGTCGCCACTATTGGATCCTCCGTTGCTCGAACTTGATGATGATTGGCTGCTAGAATTCTGATCTTGATTCTCTTTGGTGTTGATAATAGGAACAAAGCTAACAGAACTCTCATCGAAATATTCCATATAGAATCTTTCCAAATTCACATCTTTAGTGAACATGTTCTCAGAGTTGTAGTTAAGCAAATCTTCTAGAGATAGTGACACTGTCGAACTTTCAGATATTTGTGCGTCTATTAATTTTTTAGGTTCTTGACTACAAATTATCAAAGCATTTGTTGTAAGATCGTTATTACGCGTAAAAGAGTCTAAATATTTAAGTAAGTTGTCTTGTGCTACGTCCAACGATACTATAATGACTTGGCAGTGAGATAGTCCTACTTCTTTACCAATCTTTGTTTCAATCTTGTACAAGCAGTCTGTTACATTATGACCTACAGTGGTTACAACGGCATAATTTTTGTTCAAATTGTTGCTCGACTGAGGTGTGAGGAACATCAAACTTAGTTCTATCTGACCTTCCTCTATTGTGCCATCTACAATATCTATTCCAAGCATTACAGTTATTGCCACACGTTCGCTCTCTGCAGTCTTATATACAACTGAAGGAAACATTATAACAAACAAGATTAGAAAACCAAAGAATATTCCACTCTTAACTAATTTTGGAAGGAATTCGAACATTGTTTTTCAACCTCCTTTGTTGTACAGTGCTTGCTATTAATAATAGAATAGGAATACCTGCTTGAACAATTATTGCAGCAATACCCCATGGATAGGTTAGAAAATTATTGATAAGCACATGTAGACTCAATGTCGAGAAGCAAAAAGCAATTGCTAATGGAATTAAAACAATGTGAGGGGATATCTTTACTAATTTTTTTGGCAAAAGTGCTTCTAGTGAAAACTTAGTGCAATGTGCATATATAACTAATTGCGTCACTAGTGTAATAGTCCAAGCAAACACCCCGAACCACTCCAGTCTGCTTACAGATACTGCTAGATCTATATATAGTGACAAATCTGATATAGCAAGACTTTGGTTGACTGTAGTGTAGCCAAAGTTACACAAGAATACAATAAATATATTAATTACAGTGTTCATCGCAAGGAAAGCGTATCCTATAATTTTTGTACTAGTTTGATTGGTATAATTGATGTTGCCCATCATTACAATAATGACAGTGTAATCACCAAAGATATAAGCGCATCTAACACCAGTAGAAGCGATTGGTTCTATACCATTATTGAATAAAGGTAACAAGTTGGTTAGGTCCATAGTAAAAGAAGTAATTAACAATACTATGTTAATAGAAATAAATACTACCCAGAATATAATTTCTCCAACTCTGCCATAGATCTTGAATGATTTATGCAGAGCAAAATACATAAAAAACAGTGTAGATATAAGATAAAAAATCCAATTCAATTCATCGTAAATAACTTTTGTGAAGAAGTTAAAAGTAGACTTCATCATCAAAAAAGTTTTAATTAAAAAATATATAAACAGTACAAACATGACAATTTTAGCAAATGTCTTGCAAAAAACGCTAGACATAATGTCAACAAATGTGCTATTTGGGTTTTGTTTCATGACCCATAAGTATATCAAAAGAAGT